>DUFX01000091.1 GCA_013331695.1 Candidatus Woesearchaeota archaeon | reverse complement strand
AGCATCAGTTTTGACGGCGTGAAAATTACTTCGCCGCAGTATCATGTGCAAGATAACAATCAATATACACTCGCGGTGCAGGTTGAAGGAAATCAACAGTGTAAATTTACGAATCAGGGAGACACGCTTCAGTTTAGCCCGACAAGCATGGATCAGATGGATGGAAGTCTCCAAGCTGGAGTTTCGCCGCAAGAACAACAAGCGGCCGTAAGCTTGCAGCCTGGACTCAATGTGATTCAAGTTGCCTGTTCAGGCCTTGAAGGCAACGAAGGAGGACAAGCAAATTCTGCAAACCGCGCCATCGTGGTCTTTGACCAAGAACCGCCTCGATTGGAAATGTACAATTCCATTGACGGCGAAATCTTCTTTGATGACACCGAACAGTATGGTAGCATCCAGCCCTTGTTTGTCGGATGCCATGATGANNGAAATTGCAGGACCGATTTTAGTAAAACCAAATCCAACAAATAGTGAACATGTGAGTGTAACAGGTACTGACGGACACAACACAGGAAATAAAGATCTTACAGTAGGACTTGCACCAACACCAACACTCGATCTTGCAATCACTGATGATTTTGGCACGGTGCTCTCAACAGAAGGAACGACTCTTATTTTGGGGCCACAACGGTATCGTGTTAAAATTCGATCGAATGGGGTGATCAAAAAAGAAGCAGGAGTTCCTGCATTAACCAGCCTTATTGAGGTTAGTAGTGAGGATGATCCAACCTTTAGTGCACAAACCCAACTCGTGAATTGTGAAGGAGAATTAAATGAGTATGAATGTACGCTTGATCTTCGTGGTGTTGCTCAACAAGGAGAAGCAGCAGGATTGACAACCTTTAATGTAGTGTTGACGGTCACAGCAACAGTAAAACAAACAGGACCGCAATGCTTCCCCGGCGAATTTGAAGTGCAAGAACAGGAAATATCACTAGAAGGAAAGACGTTCGTCTTATTCAACCGCGAACCCGGTGTTGACTTTGAACCGATTTTCGGGCCAGGACGATCGCCGGGAATTCTTGAATTGCTTGAGAATCAAATCTTTCAATATCCGGTGCACTTTGAAGAAGGAGTCTATTATACGAATCAACCCAAACTCTTTGCAACCGGAAGAGTCCTTGCTCCTGACTTGACGAAACGGATTGAGTTTTACACAGGACCGTGCATCGTAGGAGATCAAGGGGGAGCATTGAAAAAACAAGCACAAGATTTTGTAGTAACTCCTGTCGCTGAACAAGGAGGAGAAGATGAAATTGAAGTGCTTCCTGCACCGCAGGGAGCAACCGAACTGATCACGTTAAGCGAAGGCAATTTTGCTGGAAACTTTCTGCGCTTTGAAAATGTTGATCCNNGATGATGCAGATGACTTCTGGTTTGGACAGAATTTGAGTTTGCAGAATGGATGCAACCGGTTCTATGCAAAGGCTATAGGGAGCACAATTGAATTTGAGGGGGGCTTGGCTGAATTTACAGGACCACCAACACCGATCCAGCCTGCACAAATTATTGTGGATACCGTCGGCCCACGCATAGTCAGCAAGAGTCCTGATGTGGGAACAACCAAAATCCAAACGAATGAAATAGTTGTGGTTGTTGAAGAAGAAGCAAGCGATGCTGAACTGATCAAAGACACGATTGCAATGCGCTTGAGCAATGTTACCATCACTGAAGAAGGAGAGATTCAGATTGTCAATGATGTCTGCGCTCCAGGAACAAGGAATACGTGTGCCTTAGAGATTGAAGAAAGCTTTGCAAATGGAATACGAAGATATACCATTACTTACCGAGGAGGAAAAGACAGACAAGGAGCACCCTTTGACGGTTCGTTCTGTGTTGATCTGCAGGGACGAGACAAGGCAACGAACCGCTTCAGCCCCACACCGCAATGGTGCTTTGGTGTGAATGATCGCGCACCTGATGAACCGGTGTGGAAAGTTGTCGATGGAGTGGAGCATGAAGGAATTGTATACACACGAACAAAGCCGGTATTCGAACTGGACTACACAAGAACCTCTGAAAAAGTAGAGCTTACACAAATGATGTACCGCGTTCCTGATGGTGCAGGATTTGGGGGCTTTGANNATGAAGAACCACGTCCGATTGTTGACGGCAAAGTAAAAAATGTCTTTATCTGCATCCTGACAACAGACTTGCTTCCTGAAGAGATGAACAGAGGATATGTTTTCCTTGCACGCGCAAAACGCGTCTTTGATGACGGAACCGCCAGCCCTGAAGCCATGCACCCCAGTCCTGTTGTTGTCATTGACAATCAAAAACCACAGGTCGTTAGCTTTTATCATAAACCAGTTGCAGCATCACGACAAGAGGTGCCGATTGAGTTGATTGTACGTGATGCAGGGTATCCGCTCCAGGCACGACTCGCGTATATCACTGATTCAGGCATGGAACAGGCTGATCTTGAACTGCAGGAGCATGAACAAGGCGATGACCGCTATGTCTTTGTCTGGCGAGTTCCTGAATTTGACATCACGCGAAAAGATGAGATTGAGAAAAAGAATCGGCTTGATATCACCCTCTCTGATTTTGCAGGAAATGAACCAACTATTGTTGCAAGCGAGATCTTTATCGATTTGAGCCCCCCTGATATTTATGGATTGAAGTTTGAAGTGCAGGCTCCGTACCAAGAACGGGACCGCAAACAGTATACCACCCGTCAGAGAGAAGTAAGAATCAATGGATCTTTTACAGATTTTGATATTTACCCGGATGGATTTATTTATCTTGAACCCGGCGACCACCTCAGAGAAGAGATTTATGACGTCAGAAAAGATGCAATGTTGAGGCCTGAGAGAACCTTTGAAACCCAGCTGAAGATCCGGGGCATTGACAACCGTGTTGTTCGCCAGCCGTACACGCTCTTTATTGAAGATGCATCAGGACAACGTAGAGGTGTGGAGTTTATGATTATTACTGATTTAGAACCGCCGCGACCAGGAAGAGTGGTGGTGAATTAGGGAAAGATCATGAAAAACAAGAGAAGAGACTGTTTGAGTATTGCGAGAATCATACTAGGGGGAACGATATTGCTACTGACGATGCTACTGACTATTCCATTCATGTCGGCAGTAACCATTGAAATTGAGGGAGGAAGCGCGACACCACAGCAGCCAATTATTGAAGAACGCGAACACGTTGTCTGGAGAAATCAGGATGCAGGAAGAGTCCACCAAGTGATTATTACTGATCTCAATGTGATAGGACAACTGCTTCCTGGCGGAGAATTTGGATATACCTTCACTGAAGCAGGAGAATACCCCTATGTTATTCTTGGAGAGCCACGAACCAGCGGAACCATTATTGTACAAGAACCGGCAGGGGGAACGCCGCCAGGAGGGATGCCTCCTGCACCAGGAAATCGAAGCGGAAATGTCACGGGAGGCGGGGCTGAAGCAGAAGCTTTGCTTCAGGCCATTGCAGAAGCGCAAAAACCTGCGAAGGCGTTCAGCGCATTTCCCAAAATTAATATCCCCTTCCATGAGTTTGTTTCAGAAATCAACAGCACCTTTTTCTTAGTCTCGCATGAAATTCCGCCTGAGGAAGACATCGAAGCAGGCGTTGCTCCGGAAAGTTTTATCCTTGAGATTGTAGGAAAAGGAACACCGAAGAATCCTTCAAGAGCTTTGTGGGATATTCAACCGGTGCATTCGCTTCCACCGGGATTTTATTTGATTGAAATGAAAATGTATGACCGTGTGAAAAACGAACTGATCCTGTATAAACCGCTCTCGCTGAACTATACCCCCATGGATATTGAAATTCGCACACCAAAACTAGGAGTTTCAGACAAGCCCAACTTTAATCTGATTGTTGCAACAACAAAGCAAGGAAGGCCCGTGAGAACACAGTGCAAATTTGGATTTATTGATCCCGTATTCCGATTTTTTGCAGCAGGATTAACACCGTCTGCGAATCTGTTGGGAGAAACCCATCTGTTTCCTGCGTTCTCAACCATTGACAAGTTCAACCTCGAAGAAGGACATCGTGGCAATGGCTTTTTTGTTATCTGCATGGATGAGAATGGAGAAGTGGCACAAAAAAAATTAGAAGTGTATGTTGACACCACTGATCCGGTGATTAATGAAATTCGATTTGACCCTCCTGAATTAATCGAATTTCCCCTGGAAGGGCATGTGCTCAATGCACAGATGGAAGTTGAAGCAAATGAAGAAGTCCAATGTAAAGTTTCCTTCAACGAACCTTTGGATTTTGAAACGCAGATGGTTGCATTTCCAGCATTTGATCTGAAGAAATTTGAAAACTACCAAAGCGTGAATGTGCTTCCCCTTGATGATCTTCCGATTCCGCCGAATAAGCGGGCGACATTCACGTATGCGGTGCAGTGCATCGATCGAGCTGGCCTTCTCAGCGAACCAGAGATCGGAGAACTCCGTGTTGATTTAACGCGGCCGATTGAGTTGTATTTTACAAAACCTGATCAGTTTACCGTTGATCCGCGTGTGACCATCAATTTCACGACCAATAAACGCGCACATTGTGGATACCAACTTGCAAGTCTCAGTGTCAATGGAACAGCAGCAAATAGAACGATCGTTGGGACACCCCGCGTAGTTGGAAATCGAACAAGAACAACCACAACAGAGGTTACAGCTGGACAAATTATCCCCATTACGACCTTAGGAAATCCTGGATTTGAGCACAAAACAAAGGTAGGAACTCTTGAAGAAGGAACACATGAATTTACGGTTGTTTGCAGGAATGAGGATATTGATCCTCCGCAAGAAACACGCATCAAACGAAGTGTAATTATTGACAGCTCGCCTCCCACCCCCGCAGAAGTTGAAGGATCAACCATAACCTGCACACCCGAGCGCTTTATCTTTGATCCCCCTCTTGAATTTTTATCAGAAGATGATATCTCAGATGTTGTTCGTTATCATATTGAGATCGAGGAGTTGGAAATTAGCAAAGATGGAGGAGAGGAACTTGCACGGCTCAACTTGAATAAAGATGTAGACGACCGTTTGGGAGAAGGAAAATCGTACAGCATGAGTATTACTGCGGTAAACGGTGTTGGCTTAGAAAGCGACCCTGTTGTTGCACAAGTAAAATATGATCCACGGCATGAACTCTGCATTGAACATGATGCGCCGGTTGTGAATTTTGACCAAGAACCATTTGAAGGTGGAGTACGCGTTGCATTCCACTGCTTTGATGAGAGTGGTTGTGATGAAAATACCTTTTTTTATGGAACAGCAGATGACAACGCACTTCCTGAAACACCGTCTGCATCAACACCGGGTGAAGAAGAATTTGATGCAGGAGCTGAAGATGAAGAAACAGGCGCCGCAGATACAGGATCGTCTGCATCATCATGCCGTCCAACACAGAAGCTCCTTCAACCTTTAATTCTCGAAGTGAGAAGAACACAGACCATCTGCTGGGAAGTAGCCGATCAAGTGGGAAATAAAGCAAAAGGGTCAGCACGCATTGCTGTAAGTCTTCCTCCGAGCTGCAGTGATGGAACACAAAATGGGAATGAACTGGGAATTGACTGTGGAGGAATCTGCGGAGCAACCTGCTCGGCAGGAGCAACCTGTACAACAGACGGCGACTGTATTACGGATTTCTGCAATTTAGGCGTCTGCGCCCAGCCGACCTGTGAAGATAAGATTAGAAACCAGGGAGAAAGCGCTGTTGACTGCAGTGGACCTTGTAAAAAATGCGAGAATGATATTTCCTGTGTCAGAAATGACGACTGCATCAGCAATTTCTGCAATGCACAAAATGTGTGCCAACTTGCATCCTGCGATGACAGCGTTAAAAATGGACAAGAAGTTGATGCTGACTGCGGAGGAACCTGCCCGAACAAATGTGAAAAAGGCAAGTTCTGTTTGAAAAATGAAGATTGCGAGACCAGCAAGTGCAACTTCGGCATGTGCGAGGAGCCGATTGGCCTGCGCACACCCGGAGGACCTGATGAACCTGGCGATGGAAAAAAAGCAAAGCCAGAAAAAGGATGGAAAAGCTTGCTTGTATTTATCAAAGGTCCTTGGCTGTTGATTATTCTAGGATTCCTGTTTATCGGTGGAGGTGTTGGCTATTTAGCAGCAAAACAACCATCTGCTCACGTCGCTTCTCGCGGGCCGGCCCCCACCCTTCCTTCTCGCACATTCCCGACACGCGGAGTCGCACCTCATGCACGAGCACCTGTGGATATGCATGCACTGCGAGAACAACAGGAGCGTACTGAAGAACTGAGGAAGATCCGGGAAGAACATACCAAAGAACGAGAAGAAAAACGAGGCAAATTATTCGGCAAATTTGGAGAAGGAAAACCGATGCATGGACTTGGTTTGGGAGCAAAAGAAGCAGCCAAAGAAAGCCTCATCAAACCGTTCTTTGCTGAACGAACGAAACAAAAAGTCAAGATTATGCCAAAAGTGTATCTGAAAGAAGAATGGGTGCCTCTTGAGAAATTGCACGGAGCACTTCAGGCAGCCATACCAAAAAAGATAGATGCATCGGCGCCGCAACAGGCTCGATTCAAAGAAGTAAAGAGAGAAGCAGAAGAATTTGAGCGATTAGGAAAAATAACCAGCACGAAAAAAGACCGTTTAGTTGATGAGATGGTTTTTCAAAAACAAGAAGGAGATTTGTTTAAAGAGATGGAAGCAAAAACACAGAAGGAGATGCAAAAGGAAAAGAAGACAAGCAAAAAGAAAAGTTAGGAAATACTGCAGGAGATTCTGATGTTCAAGAAAAAAGGAAAAAAAGGGGTTGTCGAAGTCCAGTTTAACTGGATCTTTGTGATGATTGCAGGAGGGCTTATTCTCTTCTTTTTTACGACGATCATTTCAGGACAAAAGGCAACTTCTGAAAAAAAACTGAATACGGATCTGGTCAATCAGTTTGAACTCATCTTTGCAGGCCAGGGTGTTGCAACAGGAACGAAAAATCAGATTGATCTTCCTCCGGTGCCGTTGCAGTTTGGTTGCAGCGACTATGCCATCGGTGAACAAGCAAAGACGCTGGGGAATGCTGTTGTTTTTTCTCCTGCAGTTATTGACAGCAAGAAAATGCTTACTTCGACATTAGCCTGGCAGGTTCCCTTTAAAGTGAGCAATTTTGTGTATTTGACTGCACCCAATGTGAAGTATTACTTTGTGGATTTTTCACCAGATATTCAACAGATAATCACGGGGGGTATGCCGTTGGGAGATGAATACTATCAGTTTCTTAACCGTATTGATTATGAAGACATAGTTTATGAAAGAAATCCGACGGTAAAGTTTATTTTTAATATGTTCGGAGGCGCAGATATTCCTACACGGCTCCCGGAAAGTTTTTTTGACGTCAGTGATGAACAGGTTCGGGCTGTTGCGCTGGAGGGCGAAGGTTATCTTGCCACAAGCAGTGATTTTACACCAACTTTGCGTCTCAAGTTTTATAAAAAGGAGGGAACAGGATGGGTGCCTGATACAGAAGGCTTGCAAGGAGATGCATTCTCCGTACTAAAATTTGAAACCTTCTTAGGAGCAGTGTTTGCCGGCAATGCAGAGCTCTTTCAATGCAATATGCGAAGAGCATTGCTGAGATTGAAGTATGTGGCAAATGTTTATGATCAAAAACTCAATCTGCTGGTCGGGAATCAAAAGTATAACTGCATACTCTCCACCGATGATGATGACGCAACGATTGGCGATCCCTGTTGCGAAATTTTCCAGACAACAGAGTTTTCTGAGATGAGTGGACTGATACAGCCCAATGGGATGCTGGAAGCGAATAGAGACCTTGAACTTACGAGATTAGAAACTTTATTGCAAGGAAAGAATGAGAACGCCATGAGAGGCTCGTGCCCGACGTTGTACTGACAACGCTGCCGATNNCAGATGGGAGAAACAATTATGGTACTCCTAGTCTTTTTTATCATTATTACCATCGGCCTCGTGATTTATGGTACTTATCAAGCAGGACAGATTAAACAAAGTATTCGAGAGGCTTTTGACCGCGACGCTGTCGTGATTGCACTGCGGGTTTCTTTTTTGCCCGAAGTAACGTGCAGCGAGAATAATGTTGTGGAGGAAAACTGTTTTGACATCGAGAAAATAAGAGCATTTAAATCTGAAATGGTTAACGGTGCAAACGACGACATGTTTTTATTTTATGTAGGAGATTTGAAGAAGAGCAAGATTAGTGTTAAACAGCTATTTCCGTTGCCGGTTGAAAATCAGGTTACTGAGCTCTACAACAACATACCTCCCGAAAACGAACGTGCTGAACAGCATGAAATTATTCCCACCTTTATTCCCATCTCGTTAAAGGATCCCACACGCAGAGCTGGAAAAGAATATGCGTTTGGAGTATTAACTGTAGAGGTGTACAAAGAAGGATGAGAAAAGAGATGAACAAACTTGCCAACAAACGAACATCGAAACGAGGCCAGATGGAAATTATGGGCCTTGCAGTGGTGGTTATTTTGGTTATTGTAGGAATTACGCTCCTCATTCGTTTTTCCTTGACCCCTGCCAAACAAACCAAGGAGAAGTTTGAAGCAGGGCAGTTGCCGGAGACCATTATCACTGCATTAGCACAATCTACCACCGACTGCCAAGAACAGAGCATGGCAAACTTGATTGAGGACTGCGGTGCGTTTGGAGGAACGATTCAATGTGAACCAGGAAAAAACTCGTGCCAGTATACACAAGAATCAATAAATGGTGTGTTGGATGAACTTCTTGAGAGGATGTTAAAGTATAAATACAAAGTTATTCTTAAAAAAGGGGGGAGGGAAGATTTTAATCCCGAGGATCTGAATGACCCCGCAAAGATTTACTTGGACAGTGGTTGTGATGAGAGTATGATGGATATTGAATCTGCGAGCCAGCCCTTGCCGAATAATGTGGAGATTGAACTGCGGATTTGCAAGGGAAGGATTGGCTAGAGGACAACAAGAAGGTTGAAGAGAGGGTTGAAAACCGCTTTAAATCCACACAAACTTTATATAGCAACATCAGCTTTAGAGCATTCAGCAAAGAGAGAGAATGGGCTGTAAAATGACGCTCAGAAGCCCCATGAGGTGTTTAGATATGATACAAAAACAGATGCTCAAAAAAGCTCAAGGAATTTCTATTAATGTGATTGTGATTGCAGCGCTTGCCTTGCTGGTTCTCGTTGTTCTTGCCATGATCTTTACAGGAAAGCTTGGCGGATGGACGAAAGCGCAGAACGAATGCTCATCCAATGGTGGAATGTGTGTTGGCGATGCTTCTCAATGCACAGGAGAAAATGCACAAGTCATGTCGCGATATACCTGCCCTAATGCAGGAGAAGTCTGCTGTTTAACCTTGGAAGGTGTTCAAGAACCAACGTTTGAAACTGCTTAAGACCAAAACAGGCAAGGTGAAGGGATGAGAAAACTGTTTGCCGCCAAAAAAGGAGATATCTGGTGGTATGTGATTGGTTTGATCCTTGCACTGGTTGTTTTGATTGTTATCAGTGTTATCTTCACCAGCAAAAGTGCACAAGTCAGCCAAGGCATCTCTCAATGTAAAGGCCTGTTATCGTTTGGTGAAAAACAAGGAGTCTGCAAAGATGCCTGCACACCTGATGAGGTTCAAGCAATGGGCTTTGGATCAGACTGCCCCAAAGGGCAGAAATGCTGTATTACTGAGNNCAAACAGCAAAACAGATTGATAAAACAGCAGAACCCTTCCAATCAAAACTGTGCGAGATTCCCGGAACACCGCGGACCTGCAGAAATAATGTTATTGGGGATTCATGCGAAGAACGCGGCGGCTTTGTGATTCAAGACGCCGAATGCCCATTAGGTGGTGTCTGCTGTTCAGTCTAGAGGGGAACAGCATGCAGCAGAACAAAAAAGCCATTGCATCTGAAACGTTGATCCAACTGGTGCTTGTGGTGTTGGTAGTTCTTACCGTTACCTTCATCTGGCAGGGCCCTGTACAGGCAGCAATCTCCCGAGGAACCTGTGAAGGCAACCAAGGAACCTGTGATGAGAAAGCGTATGTATATATTGATGGGAAATATCAATGCAACCAAAATGAAGGGTATCTCCCAACGACATTCGAATGTAAGAATAAGATCGATAAAAAATACACTCCCAGACCCTGCTGTTTATTCATAAGCGGCGAAGAACGTGAACAACAGAGAATACAGGAGGATATTGCAGAGATTGGTTCGGGAATGGAGAAGATTGCACCTGCTCCTGCCGACGAGATTGAAGAGTCTGAAGAAGAGCGTGAAAACAAAGCTGATGACACACAAGACCGTAAGGCGCTCCGGGAACAAGCAGAACAATTGAAGGGGGATATCGAAGCAACACAAAATAAAGAAGAGCAGTATAATAAAAAACTCGCATTAGTTGAATTGTATGGAGAACTGAATTATCAGCGCATGACCGTAGCGCTTCTTGAAGATATTGCCTTACATCACCCGTCAGAAGAAAGTAAAGCAGTGGCAATGTATACTCTGGCAGGAGTATATGCAAAACAAGATTTGTATGTTCATGATCCCTATCTTGCCATAGAAACATACGAACGTTTTATCGAAAAATATCCCGCATACGTTCCTGATTCTGATGTGTACCTTCGGTTGTTTGAAATTGCAATGATTGACCTTGAAGATGTAACAATGGCGCAGCAGTATTACGAGTTCGTTCAACAAGAGACACCCCAATATGCAGAAGATGCAGATGAGATCAATAGAAGATTGAGTTTAGACGATGAAAAAGAAGTGTAAATGATGAAGCAGAACACAACTCACATAATCCAAAAAAAGGGATACCTATGAATGTTGCAAAAAAATTCGGGAAAAAAGGGGATCTCGGCATGAAAACCGTTTTTTTGATAGCCCTGCTTGCACTCATTGCTTTGTTGTTTATTGCCTTAACAAAAATGAGGCAAGGACTAACATAACAAAAAACCATGAAACAGAAAATATACAAACAGGGACAGATTGGAAATGCACTAGTCGCGGTCATCGTTGTATTGCTGATTGTACTCGTTGTCTTTCTTATCTTTAGAGAACCACAACAAGCATTGACGCGAGTTGATAATTGTGAAAATATGTTCGGGACCTGCAAAACGAGTTGCAGTGATGGAGAAATCCAAAAAGATCTGGGCGACTGTGGCAAAGGCTTCGTCTGCTGTGTAGGAGAAAAGGCTCTCGCATAACCCGGAGTATAACACAAAAGAAGAGAAACAACATGAGAACACACAAACATGGCGGAGCAGAGTTTAAACTGATTGAATTTATTGTTGCACTGCTGGTTCTTGGTTTACTGATGGTTGTTCTTATGAACACGAATAAAGCATGCCAGCCGTTGGCAAATGACGAAACCTGCAGAGATTCTTTAAAGATTATGAATTATGTAGCCAGCGGAGCAGGATCGCTTCTTACTGAAGGTATAACCTTAACACTTGCCCCTGACCGCACTGCAGAAGCAATCGGACAACGGGCAAAATCATTCCCCCTCGCTTGCAAATATGAAAAAGTAATGATCAAAGGAAAGACTAAGAAAGAAGTGATCCCAAAAATACGAAAACTCGTCGAACGATGCTGGTATAAAATGGGGGAAGGGCAGTTTTCTCCGTTTGGAACCAACACCGTTATTCCTGATGTGCATTGCTTTACCTGTTTTGTGTTTCAAGCTCCTGATTTGAAAGAGGGA
>DUFX01000036.1 GCA_013331695.1 Candidatus Woesearchaeota archaeon | reverse complement strand
GCGCATGATCGGCTGGCTAAGTAGAATCTCTCTCGTTAAGAAGAGATTTACTACCCAGAACCAGAAATACTTCCAAGACGTGCTTCAACACTTTCCATGCGGATACGGAGCCATCTTCCAACGCGATAACCATCAAGTTGATGAGCGTCAACAAGTTGAGATACGTATTCACGCGAAATTCCGAGTCTGCGGGCGCATTCTGCTGAAGAGATATCACCCTCATTTAAAATGCCTGCATCTTTTCGTGCTTCTTCTATACCTTGAGGATAGAGATTCTTAAACACGAGATTACCAATAACTTTTTTCGCCACGAGGTCATCTCGGTTCGCGTCAGGATGTGATCTCAAATAGGCTCGCACCTGTTCTTTTTTTCTCTCAATAATCACAGCATTCCTATCAATACCTGCATCTCTTCGAGCAGAAGCCATGCCAGTCTTTGCATAGGCAATCAAAAAAGCCCAACCAAGACCAGCATGATCAAGGTCTTTGCTTGTCGCATCAGGATGCGCCTGAAGGTAGCTGATCACTTGTGCTTTATATCGTGCTTTTCTCGTTTCACTGGCAGCCTCGACTTGCAAGGTAAAATGTTCTCTAATATATTTTTTTACTCGGTCTGGATCCCATGTTTCAGGATCTTGCCGAGAAAGAACAACTAACTTTTGTGTAAGACCACCCGCTGTCCTGTTCAGTGCGCGTTCTAATTGAGAAAGCGAAGCTCCTTGACGACATTCTGACAAGAGGAGTTCAAGATCAGCACTTGAATATCGGGTAGGCATCAGCATGAAAGTACAGGGGAGCTTATTAAACATTTCTAAAACTAAAACCCCAAAAATGATAAACCTTTAAAANNTGGAAACAAAAGGACGTTATGCTTTTCTCCTCGGATTAGGGTACTCCATTGTCGGAATTCTTGTAGCTTCTATTCTTTTTCCTGGAGATCCGGCTTTAGTTTCCGTCGCTTTAACGGCCATGCTTCTTCTCCCGGAACTCTACAAGATTTTCTCTATCGAAGAACGGCAAGAAATGATGGAAACACAGTTTTCATTCAAAGAACTCTTTAGAGATGACTGGGATGTGGTGAAGATTTACATCTTTTTGTTTTTAGGAGTGCTCCTGGTTTTTACGGTTGGAACCCTCGTGCTTCCTCCTTCAGAAACCAACCGGCTTTTTGAACAGCAGTTGGAAATTCGTGGCAACCCTGGTCACACCGGCCAGCTTGCTTATGAAGGAGTATTTGCTGACGAATTTACATTTACAGGCAATTTGTTTTGGAATCTTCTCAAAAATAATTTCAGGGTGCTTCTTGCGTGCTTTTTGATTGCGTTGCTAACCGGCGATGGTGCGATCTTTATCATCACCTGGAACGCATCAGTCTGGGGAACCATTTTTGGAATTACTGCACGTCATGCTTCAGAATATGCGCAGATGTATCCTGCACAAGCAGTGCTCAGTTATTCTGCACCCCTCATGATCCTGATCATCTTCCTCATTGTCTTCTGGCATATGATCATTGAAGCAATAGCGTATTTTTGTGCAGCAATCTCAGGAAGTATTATCTCCAAAGATGTTCTGCTTGAGAAGTTTGAGTCTGACCGATTTAAGATGGTGTTCAAGTTTAATCTCTATTTATTTTTAATCGCTCTTGTCTTCTTGGTGCTGGGAGCACTGGTGGAGACGATCGTGCTGGATAATGTGGCCATTTATGGTACCATTATCGAACAGAGCCTTGCGTTCTTCGGCGCTTAGATACGCGGAAAGGTATATTAATATACAAAACAAGCATTATCTTTATATACACTCGCAGACAATATTAATTGAGTAAATGGTTGTCTGCTCGTAATAGTAAAGGTTATCAAATATATTTGTCCTTTACTATACAAAAAAGACCCCAAGAGGAGAGAAGATGCAAATATGAAAGATATGTATATGAGGTGAGGGTATGAAACTTCGCTGTCGAAATTGCAGTTATAGTGTTGTTCCACGAATAACTATCCCCAATCGATGTCCTTATTGCGGCGACACACAGCTGTTGAAAGAAGATATCTTGATTGTAAACAAAGAACTTGCGCATGTGCAATAAGCAGATATATTTTGCATTTTGGCAAGGTCATAGTTTTCTAAGGTAAAGTTAACGTCTTGGATGGACGTTATTTCTCGAGTTCTTCTTTGAGGCGATTAGACTCTGTTAAATTTTAATGAAACCATACAAAACAACACCATTCATAATATTGTTCCGCAATCCTTTAGAAAGATTATTAATATTTTGCTCAAATAGGAGGTTGATCTTTCGGTTTAATTTTTTCTCGTATTTCGAGAGGTCTAATTTTGTTACGTTTGCTTCTATAAAAATATCAATATCACTCTTTTCAGTAAAGGTCGCTTTTGCTCCACTGCCAAATAGGATGATAGAAGATGGTAAGACTTCTTTTTGGATATAATCAATAAGTCCTGATGCGTTGATTTTGAAAACAAGCCAATTTCTTTTATAAAATTTGTATTTTTGATTTTCAGTATTGGCATAATAAGTAGGATAGAGCGTGACTTCTTTCTTTTTGATGAGGCTCAGTTTTTCAAGATCTGCTAGGTATTTTAAGACTGTAGCATGGCTCAGTTTCAAGTTTCGAGCAATTCCTCTGGCCGAAAAATCTTGGGTAGGAAATGCTATAAAGAGTTCCAATATCTTGTAGGTGTTGTTTTTGAATAATACATCCATGTCGACCACTTGGTTAATTATCTGACCAGATGGTTAGAAATATGACCAATAGATATAAAAAGATTGTGATTTTAGGTATTCCTGAGGGGGGGTAAAATATAGGATTATACTTAATGAAAACTCATCTCCATATTCTTGATCTCATTAACCAAATTAATGAAGGATAACGGCCCTGGAGAACGTCCTTGAAGCTGTTTCAGCTTGCTGTCAATCTTGTTGAAGAACTGCTTCATCTGATCCTGCACACGCTCTTCATCTTTAATGCGGACAAGAATGTTGCGGTCTAAAAAGGAATCGCCGGCAGCTGCGTCCTTATTCTGTTCTTTTTCATAGGCGCGGATAGCTTGGATGATACGCTCAGAAAAGTTTTCGCCATCATCCACATTGCCAGAAACGGTTAAGGTTTTAGGATGGAGATCGTTAAAATGAACATCCAAGGTACAGGATTTGCGTACGACTTCTTTTACTTTCAGTTTTCCAACGGTTACGTCAATTGCGAGCATCACTACACCCCCTTACACCGATGATCATCCCCACTTTTATAAAAATATTGTGGGAAATCGCAGGGGTGATTCTTAACAATCTTTATAAACCTTCTTGAACAAAGAAGGAAGTGACAGAGCGAGGATAGGAGAGAGAGGTATGATAGGAAAACGAGAAGGAAAAAAAGAACAACAAAGCCGACTCTTGTCACGAGAGCCTATCGGCTTGAATTATAAATCTATCAGATTTATGGACAAATGGGGCTGGATTATTGTCATTATTCTGGTAGGAATCATGTCGGTAGCCATGCTTTCATTCATTTCAACGTCAAATGTAGGGCTCATGATTTTCAGCGGAAAAGCAATATATGGGGTTGTGGATAAGTACAGCGTCAATTCTTCCTTGATTAAAGGCCTCCAAGAAAAAGGTGTGAGACCGATCTTAGCCATCGGCTACACCCTGGGAAGAAAAGACATTGAAGAACTCGATGAAAAAATATTTACGCCGTTCCTGAAGGTTGCAGACTGTGATGGCAACGCGTGTGTACGCAACGTTTACTATACCTGTAAAGACAGACAGATTGTCAATTCAGAGCGGTGCAAATACGGATGCGACGACAAAGGCTGTTTTGAATGTTCGCCATGGAAACTGACGCGGGATGAGAAATTTACACAGGTCAAAGGAACAAAGAATAAATGCGACGGAAATGATCTCCTTTCCTGTGAGAGTGGACATTGGGAAAAACTCCTCACGTGTCCGTATCAATGTGTAAACCAGCAGCTCCTTTCAAAACAGCCAGGAGTTCAGCATGAATCAGAAGATCCTGAATTGCTTCGAGAAGTTGAATTTAAGGGACAAGATATGGTGCTTCGATTATTGGGAAGACCGCCCTTTAAGTATCAAAAATTAACGGATTGGGAAGGAAAGCCCGTCTATGAAGGAAAATGCTCATGCAATTTTAATGCACCCAAAATTTGTGTTGAAGACAGTGTCTACGAATGCTTGGGATACAAAGATGTGCCCTATTACACCAAAATCAAAAACTGCGCCTTTGGCTGTGAAGAGGGGCGATGCTTAAAAGTTGAATCACAGTGCACAACAGGGAAAACCAAATGCAGATTCGGCTTCCGATTTGTCTGCAAAAATGAACGATGGACGCGGACGGATAAAGAGTGCAGTGTCGGTGATTTCTATACCGAGGAAGAACAGAAGAAAAAGAAAGCCCTGCAGGAGAAGGTGTTTGGTTAGGATCAGAAGTCTTTATTCCCTCATTATTCCATTCATTCGTTATTCCCTTCATGCAAAACCAAGATAAGCAAGAACCTTTTCAACATTCTTTTCAAGCGTCTCACGCGCACTATCCAAGACCAGCTCAGCCTTCTCAGGACGTTCGTAGGGTTGCGAGATTCCTGTAAAATCCACAATAAGCCCAGCTCGTGCTTTCTTGTACATACCTTTGGTATCTCGTTGCTCGCAGACTTCAAGAGAACAGTCAACAAAGATTTCGATGAAATCGGGACCAATCAGCTGGCGGACAAAGTTGCGGTCAGAAGCATAGGGACTGACAAAACTTGCAATCACAAAAAGACCTGCGTCATAAAAGAGCTTGGCAACATGGCCGGCACGGCGGATGTTCTCTTCCCGATCTTCGCGAGTAAAGCCGAGATCTTGATTTAATCCATGGCGAAGATTGTCGCCGTCAATCACGTAACAAAGTTTTCCAAGTTGGTGAAGCTGTTTCTCAACAGCACGCGCAATGCTGGATTTTCCTGAGCCAGAAAGACCAGTCAACCAGAGCACTTTATTGCGCGAACCTTGGGGATCTTTGGAGCTTTGGAGACCCAACAATCGAATGCGATCATCGCGGGAAACTGCACCATCATGCCAGACCAAAGAAGGTGGAACATGAACCAAATCTTGTACAGGAGAGAGAACACGGAGCAGGTCTTTCACTTTGTCCTGCACAGAAAATTCTTTGTTTTGGATGGTTAAGGTATGAACAAGATACTCAGATGGTTCGTAGGCAACCATATCAGCCTGAGCATAAACACCATGGGGATTCTTTGCTTTGCAGATCTCAAGCGGTGTGTCTACAAAGATCTCAATAAAGTTCTCCTCACCGATAATACTGCGTGCATACGCGCGATCCTCTTTGAATGGACTGACAATAGAAACCACAACAATAAACCCTGCGTGGAGAAGAATATTTGCAGCTTCGGCAACCCTTCGTGCTTGTTCATGCCGTGCCTGCGGAGAAAAGTCAAGATCTGAAGTCAGGGTAAAACGCATGGTCGCGGCATCAAGATAAAAGACCTGTTTTCCATCGTCAAATAACACCCGCTCAAGGTAGGGAGCAATCTCTTCTTTGCCGCATCCAGGAAGTCCGGTGATCCAAACAACCTTTCCGCGATGACCGAAGCGCTGGCGCCGTTCTACCTCGTGCACGAGGCTTGATTTGGGCGAAATAAGCGGACTGTGCGTTGCAACGATCGGGCGTTCACGCAGGAGTTCTGCACTTTTTTCAATAATCCCACCACCACAGACAATCAGATCATCAACAAGAACAAATCTGCCCATGGTTGCGATGTCGTGGAATGCATCAAAGACAACCGGTTCTTTGGTTTTGATAATCAAGGTCCCTACATCATTTTTGGAAAGTGCGATTTTTGAGGAAATGGTTTCCAGTGTTGAAGCGTCGATAACTTTATTGATGGTATGCACTTCACAAGGAACTTCCTGCGTTGCAAGTTTGAGGGTATACGTTTTTCCCTGTACCAGATCTTCCTTGCCCATCCAGAACACATGGCANNCGCTTGAAATAAAACTCGTCTTCAATCGTGATACCCACAACATGGCCTGCAACTTCTTTTTTCTTTCGATCTTTTTCTTGGAGATATTCAAGTGATTTTACTTTTGACCGCTTTTGAGAAGGCAGAAAAAGGATTGAATCACCAACGCTGATACTTCCTGATTCAATTCTTCCAGCAAGAATTCTGCGGTGATCGAATTTATAGACGTCTTGAATCGGAAAACGAAGGGGCTTTTCCTGGAGATCTTTCGGTTTTTCAAACTCACGAAGCGAGGCGAGAACAGTTTTTCCGGTGTACCAAGGCATGGCGTTGGAGACCGTAATGACGTTGTCACCACATTTCGCTGAAATAGGGATGTAACACTTGGCAGAAAGCTTGATGCGATGCAAGTAGGTAGCAAGCTCTTCTTTGAGCTGATTGAAGCGCTCCTGTGAGAAGTGGACAAGATCCATTTTATTGATCATCACAAAGATTTGCGAGATGCCGAGAAGCGAAAGGAGATAGGCATGCTTCCGAGTCTGGTCGCCAAGGCCTTCTTGCGCGTCAACCAAAAGAATGGCTGCTTCTGCCTGTGCAGATCCGCTGATCATATTTTTCAAAAATTCTTTGTGGCCCGGAGCATCAATAATCGTGAAATGCCGATCCTCTTCACCCTTGCCGGTTGAGAACTCAATTTTGGTGATATCAATCGTAATCCCTTGTTCTTGTTCTTCTTGGAGTGCATCCAGCAAAAAAGCGTGTTCAAATGGTCTTCCTTGCTGATCACAGAATTTTTTTACTTTTTGGACTGCACTTTCCGGCAGAGTGTTGGTTCCTTCGAGAAGTCTTCCGATTAAGGTAGACTTGCCGTGGTCAACATTGCCAACAAAGACCAGTTTGATGGATTGGGGATTGGTTGTCTGTTTGTCTGTTTGTTTCATGGTTGTTTCATGGTTGTTTGTTTCGTGATGGTTTCATCATTTCGATCCTGTTTTTTCCTGCAAGAAATTCCAGAATTGCTGATATTCTTCAGGAAGATAGATGATCTGTTGTTTTCCAAGATTCCTGCTTCGTTGATCAACCAGCTTGCCTCTTGCCTTGATCAGATCGTGTTTTTTGAATTGAGGAAAGGCCTTTACAATCGTATCTGCCCAGTTGGTCTTTTTTCTATTAGTCAGATCGTGAAAGGAGATCAGACAGCCGCCATAGTTTTCGATGTGCAACAGGAGTTTTTGATTGCTGTCGTAATAGCGCTGAAACATGGTGCTGACGTCGCTTTCCATGCCGAAGACTCCCTTGCTGTTCGAAAAGCTTGCTACATTTTCCACAGGATGACGCACAATGCCAAGAACTTTTGGCTGGAACTGCAGTGAGTTTTGGAGATCTGCTAAACAGGAAATAAGAGCGCCGTTCTTCACCCATGCACGATTGTCCTGCACTGCTGTTTTGAAAATAGAGATGGCACGTTTTCTCATCCCGTTGATACAGCACACCGGAAGAAAAGGAAACGTTTTTCTGAGTTCATAATATTTTCTAAAGTAGCTCTCTGCTTTTCCAATGCGAGAATCTTCCATATATCCTGAGCGATGATATTCAGGTGTTGTTCTGACTGCCCCAAAGTCTGCGCCGCACTCGTGGAGGATGGCTGCAAGTACACTGGTGCCGCATCTTCGTGTCCCCAGTAAAAAGTTGATGACACGCGCATCGCATGGTTCTATTTTTGATTCTGTTTCTGATCCCATCACATATACCCCTTTGCTCTGAGCTTTTGGAGTGCATACTGATCTTCTTTATCCTGCCCTCTTCCTTCCCGCTCAGCTGTTTTGGTGTGTTTGAGTTCATCAATGATCTTATCAACGGTATCTGCATCAGAGTTAATAGGAAATGTAATCGGCATGCAACCTAAACTGCGGTAGCGTTTTCCATTTTTTGCAAAGTA
Organism: Candidatus Woesearchaeota archaeon; assembly: GCA_013331695.1. Classification (GTDB taxonomy): domain Archaea; phylum Nanobdellota; class Nanobdellia; order Woesearchaeales; family UBA12501; genus UBA12501; species UBA12501 sp10192u. The sequence continues at coordinate 43,659 of DUFX01000036.1, read as the reverse complement.
GAGATCAACAAGCGGAATGTTTTCTCTGTGAATATACTCCCAGACATCAAGCTCGGTCCAATGCAGAATAGGATGCACGCGAATGTGCTCTCCTTTTTTGAATCCGGTGTTAAACTGATCCCATAATTCAGGAGGCTGTTCTGCATAATTCCATTCAAAATCAGTATTTCTTCTGCTAAAGAAACGTTCTTTGGATCGCGAACCTTCTTCATCCGCGCGAATGGCTAAAATAAGTCCTTCAAATTTGTGCTGGTCAACAAATTGTCTGAGAGCTTGGGTTTTCAATTCGTCGCATACTTGCAGTGCAGTGTGGTTTTGATAATTGACTCCTCGCGAAATTGCTTCTTTATTTGTTCCAATCATTAAGTTCAGATTCCATTCCTTTGCAAGGCTGGTTCTGAATGCATACATTTGAGGAAATTTGAAGGTTGTATCAATATGAATAACCGGAAAAGGAACCGAGCCGAAAAAGGCTTTTTTTGCAAGCCAGACCAGAACCGTAGAATCCTTGCCCATGGACCAAAGGATGCCTAATTTTCCAAACTTTTTATAGGCCTCTCTGAGGATATAGATGCTCTTTGCTTCCAGTTCATCCAATCGATCCATAACAACCCCCCGTAATCCCCTATCCATCATTGACTTAAAAAGGGATTTCCAAGGGGTATTTAAAAGTTTGGGCGTTAGTGGCACAAAGAGGGTTAAGAGAGACCCATAAAACAACCCCACAACCTTTATAAAATGCCGAACCTCAGAACAAGGAATGCTCGACATCAATCTCATCCGCGATCATCCTGATCTGGTCAAAAGAGATCTGGAAAAGAGAAATCAGCTGGATAAGCTTGCCTGGATTGAAGAAATACGAAGAAAGGACGCGGAGTGGAAGAATCTTGTTCAGCAGGTCTATGAGCTTCGCCACATGCGCAACAAGCTTTCTCAGGAAATCAGTGATCTCAAAAAGCAGAAAAAGGACGCGTCTGCTGTCCTCAAACAAGCTTCTGAAATTCCTAAAAGGGTTCAGGAAAAAGAAGACTTTATTCGTGTGCTTGAAAAAGAAGTCAATGACAAATTGATGCATCTGCCCAATGTGCTCCACGAATCAGTTCCGATTGGGGATACCGAAGAACACAACAAGGTCATCAAAAAGTTTGGAAAGGCTCCGAAGTTTCCCAAAGGATTCCATCCCAAAAGCCACGTGGATCTTCTGCAGGAAAAACAGTTTGCTGATCTTGACCGGGCCTCAAAGATTGCAGGCAACCGCTTCTGGTTCCTTAAAGGAGAACTTGCGCAGCTCGAACTTGCGATCCAGCACTATGCTGTTGACTTCATGCTCAAAAAAGAGTACACACTTCTTCAGCCCCCGTATATGATGATGAAAAAAGTGTATGACGGCGTTACCGATCTTGCTACTTTCAACGATGCCATTTACAAGATTGAAGGCGAAGACTTGTATCTGATTGCAACATCCGAACATCCCTTAATCGGCATGTTCATGGACGAAATTTTGAAAGAAGAAGATTTTCCTATCAAACTCGTTGGCATCAGCACGTGTTTCCGAAAAGAAGCAGGAGCACATGGAAAAGACACCAAAGGAATCTTTAGGGGGCACCAGTTCAACAAAGTCGAGCAAATTATTATTTGTAAACCGCAGGATTCGTGGAAGTATCATGAAGAAGTAACCAAGAATGCGATCGAATTTTTCGCAAGTCTGGGTTTGCATTTCAGGCAAGTCAGTGTCTGCACAGGAGACATCGGAACGATCGCTGCAAAGAAATATGATCTTGAATGCTGGATGCCGGTTCAGCAGGCATATCGGGAAGTGGTTTCTGCATCCAACTGCACGGATTATCAAGCACGGCGCTTGAAGATACGCTACTTGGGGCCTGAAGGAACAAAGATTACCCCACACAGCCTCAACTCAACCTGTGTCGCAACCTCACGCTTGCTTGCTGCAATTCTGGAGAATTTCCAGAATCTTGATGGCAGTGTTGCGATTCCAGCCCCCCTCCAGAAGTATATGGGTGGAAAGAAGAAGATAGGGCAGGTGAACCCTGTAAGTAAGAGAGGCAAGATCAAACAGAAACTTAATAAAACCAAGAAGACGTAGACCTGGTTATGGCAAGACTCTCCCCGACCTTACTTATTGTCATTGGCGCTTTAGTCGTTTTTATTTCTATTATCGTAAATAAATGGAGTATGTTTGGCCCCATGACCATCTTCCTCGTGGTGGGACTAGGGATGATGATTTGGGGTGTCATCCGCGTCAAGATTGATGCAGGAAGAGAAGTACGCTATGTGGGAGACCAGGAATATGAAAATACACTCTCAAAACGCGAGGCCGAAGATCAGATGCCTCATAATTCACCGGGACTTCGCATGACACGGCAGTTGATGGAGCAACAACAGCAAAAACAACAGCAGGAATTGCAACAGCAATACCGAACCGGCTTGTCAGGACATTCGGGAGCACCACCTATGCAACCAGCAACCCGTACGCCACCCTCTGCACCCCCACAACCGATGGCGAGATATTGCATGAAATGCAAAACACCACTCCACCCCCAAACACGATTCTGCCCGCGCTGCGGGACTGCAGCGTATTAAGGTAGTTGTGTAAATAATAAAGGAAAGAGAGCCATGATCCTTCTTTAATGATTAAATTTAAATAGGAGCGAAAAGTCAACACCCCTAGAGCTGGTGAAAGGCCGAAAGGCTGATTACAAGCTTTTAGCCCCGTAGTGTAGCGGTCAATCATCCGAGATTTTGGGTCTTGGGACCTCGGTTCGAATTGTAGAGAAGGTCGGCAAAAGCCGAGAGGTCTCTTCCCTACACGTGTGTCCGAGCGGGGCTATCATATTCCTTGTTCATAGGTTTTTATATGCGTTTTTTGATTAACTTTTTAAATGCATAAACACTTGCACTCGCAGAGGGGTATCATGGAAAAAAAAGACAATCAACAAGACAACAAGAACACATTCAAAAAAGAAGGAAAAGCGAAAACGGCGGCAAAGAAAACCGTCTTGATTATTGAAGACCAGGATGCAATCGCAGAAGCAGAACGCATTATTCTCCAAGACCAGTATAACGTCCACCTTGCAAGCGATGGACTCGAAGGACTCAAAAAGGTGCGGGCCATCAGACCCGATGCAGTGGTTCTTGATATTATGATGCCCCACGTTGATGGATTTGAAGTCTGCAAACAAATCCGAGAAGACCCTTCGCTCAATCACGTGAAAATTGTGATGGTCACGTCAAAAAATAGGGAGCATGATGAACAAAAAGGAATGGGCATCGGTGCTGATGATTATATTATGAAGCCGTTTGAACCAGTAGAATTGCTCCATGTATTGCAGCAAATGCTCGGCTGAAAAGAAGAAAAAGAAAGGAAAAAGCAAAAAAGGGGAGGTAGAAACTGCAAAAAATAGAAAGGGTGAAGCATGCTCTCCTCATTGATTGTTGTTTTCCATAAACTCAATGCATTCTTAAGCACGATAAGCGGCGAACTGCTCAAGCAGTCTGTAGAACTGGTTCTCTTAACCCTTGTCGGCTACATGCTGTTTGTTGAATGGAGAAAAAAGCAGGATCGTGAACTCAAATACTTAATTGTGGGATTTTTTGCCCTTGCAGTTGCACGCCTGATCGCCGTGCTGTTTTTGTCGCAGGCAGTCTTTGAAAATTTTTTCAAGCTTTTTCTCCTCGACAGATTTACGGTATTGATCAACGGCCTGGAGATCTTTGCAATTATTTGGATCGCAAACACGTTTATGTACGGCATCAGCGACAAAGATGAAATGCGAAAAAAACTGAGGCTGGAAACCCTTATTCTCATTCTGGGAATTATTTTTATGGAAGTGCTGTGGGTGATCCGTCTCCAGCATCTTCCGCGTTTTGGCTTCTTGTTTAATCTTCCGTTTGCAATTTTTGAAGGAGTAAAATTAATCATCCTGCTTTATCCGGTCTATTACCGCTTTAAACACAAAGTCCAAGACGTGTATTATAATAAGGCAACCATTGCCTTTGTGGTCTACAGCTTTACCCCGCTGTTTAACCTGATACGGCATCTCTTTTTTCACGGGGTCAGCGGAAAACTGACAATCCTTGCACATCCGTTTCCTTTTCTTGCTGTTGTTCTCTTCATTCGCGCAATCTTTCTCAAACTTGCTGATAAACGTCTGATCGAAACTGAACTCGAGCTGACAAAGAAGAAGTATGAAGAAACCAAGCGCTTGACGAGGATCAAAGATGAGTTTGTCAGCATCGTCAACCATGAATTAAGAACACCTTTAACGTCGATTAAACTGTATTTGGCATTACTACGAGATAAAAAACTTGGCCCGGTAACTGCAAAACAAAAAACAGCAATAGAAACCATGAATAAAGAAAGCAACCGCCTGCTTGCGTTGATTAATGATATTCTTGATGTTGCAAAATTAGAGGATAAAGACGCGGATAAGAATGTCAAATTAAATACCCGGGAGTGCGACCTTCACACGCTGTTGGATCACCAAGCGTATAAAACCCTTGCAGATGAGAAGTATATCACCATAGTCAACAAGATTCCTAAAGGATTTAACGTACAGGTGGATGGAGAACGCTTCCAACAGATCTTTGTCAATCTCTTCAGCAACGCAGTAAAGTATACACCTGAACAGGGAACTATTTGCTTTGGTGCAGTCCGAAATAGAATTTTTAAGACCTGGCAGTTCTGGATTGCAGACAACGGACGAGGCATTGCCCCTGAGCATCTCAAACACATTTTTGACAGGTTTTATCAAGCAGATGACTATCTGACCCGAAAAGAAGGAGGAACGGGATTAGGTCTAACGATTGTCAAGCATCTCGTTGAACTACACCGGGGAAAAATTGAAGTCAGTTCTCAGCTCAATAAAGGAACAAAGTTTGTGATTACCCTTCCGAATAACATCAATTAGAATGAGTGTGAAGAATTGGCATGAGACGAATATGAGAACGTCGTAAGAAGAAAAGAGAAAGAAAAAAAGAATAATATAAATCAGGGTTTATGTTCCACGACCTTTATACTGATTTCGCAGTGATCTTGAAACCGCATTGCGCTCGTAAGGAACTTCTTCCACTTCTGCGAGACCACCGCTCATGGCTTCAGGCTTATCGATGTCAACATCAGCCGCTTCTACGGTTGTTTGTGCAGTCGTAGTCCCTTCAACACCACTTGGTGGAACGTCAACAGGACTTGGCTGCTGATTCACATTGCGTTTAGGCAGCTCTAATTCCCGCGCAACAATCGGTTTTGCGCGCGCTGAAGGATTGCGGGCAGGCTCAACAGCCATACCGCTCACATCTTCGCTTCCTGGCACGGTTCCTGCTTCTGCAGTAAACATAAACACCAGAGAAGCAATTGCAACAATAGCAACCAGAGAAACTAACAAATTATTTTCAACCATATCATCCACCTCTTTACCTTCTCATTGCCTCGTTTTTGATAATCGTTGAGTTACATCTATTCGTAACATATCACTTATAAAGTTGATCTGAAGCTCTTTGAGCTCTTCCTATTTAAAAAGTTTGTGAAAGGTTTACTGAAAAGGACAGAGAAAAACAACAGGGAAAATGTTGGGAAAAGCTTTAAAAATTCGATACACCCTAAGAGAGTATATGTTAAGTTCCAATCAAAAAGAGGCGGTGTTATTTGTAGCTATGCTCATTGTTGTTCTCAGTGCTGCGTTAGGATACCATGGCCTGCGCCTCGATGGTCTCGAAGATACCTATGCCCAACAGATTGATCAGGTACGCAGTGAAGTCGTGAAGAACAACCAAGTCCTTGCCTATGAACTGCAGAAAGTGCAGGAAGAGCTCAAAGCAAAAAATCGTGCACTTGAGACCGAGATTCGAGAAAACACGAAACGGCTGGAGACAGGAGTTACCGGAAGATTAACATATCTTGAAGCGCGACAGCAGGAAACACTCGGCGATATTACTAAACAGCTCCAGAGCATCCAAAAACTCAATGGAGAAAAGATTACACTTCTTGAAGATGAACTTCAATCCATCAACGTAAAAACAGAGAATTATGCACCCATTATACAAAAAGCCCTTCTTTCCGTGGTAACGATTGACACCTTGCGTGGCAAGGGAAGCGGCTTTGTGGTGAAAAGCGAACTGGGAAAAGCCTTTGTCGCAACCAGCAACCATGTGATTGAACAAGCTCCTGATGAGACTAAGGTAGTGATGGTTCGAACCAATCTACAGAAAAAATATGAAGCACAGGTGGTAGGAATGAACAGTGTGTATGATATCGCTCTCGTGGTTATTGAAACGCCGGGAGAAAGGCTTTCTGCGCTGAGTTTCGGAGATTCGAATACTATGAAGGTTGGAGATACCGTCTTTGCTTTGGGAAATCCAGGAGGCTTTGGCGTGAGTGTAACCGAGGGCATCATCAGTGCAACCAACCGCTTTGTGAACGGAGTTCCTTTTCTTCAGACCGATTCAACAATCAACCAGGGAAGTTCAGGCGGTCCTCTAATCAATAAGCAGGGACAAGTGATTGGCGTGAACAGTCTGAAGATTGCAGGATTAGAAGGAGTCAATCTTGCAACACCCTCCAAATTGGTTGAAAAAATTGTCAGCGATCTTGAGAACAAACGCGGCTATTTTGCAGATATGGACAACCAAGAAGGAAAGTAAAAAAATCAAAAAACTAAGAAAGAAAAAAGCAAAAAAAGAAAAAAGTGAAGCGGCTTACTCCACATACAATCTGAGACTTGCACTGTCATACTTCCAATCAAGAGGAAGCACGCCGTTCCTTTTGTAGTATTTCACCAGTCTTCTAATTTTAGAATCGGTTAACTGCAGTCCGCGCAGAGCAGTCATGTCCAGCTTGTTTTCGTCAATGTGTTTTTGGATTTGGACAGAACGCTTGATCAAACTCAGCAAATCTTCGGGAAGTGCCGTAGCAATATTTTTTTCTTTTAAGACCTTGGTGAGTGTCTTTTTCAGAATCTGTTTGACATCAGGAATACCGTAGTTGTCGCGAAGGTACACGCCGATGGCAGAAGGAGACTTTCCTTCTTTTGCAAGCTTCACAATCAAAAGCTCAAGTTCTTTTGCTTTGTAGCGAATCCATGTATTGGATTTATTATAGGGTTTATGTGATCCTGATTTTCCTTTTTTTCTTGAGTGCATACGTGCCATAGAGATTCCTCCCTTTGTAGTTGTATAGTAGAGATGAACGAGAAAAACAGCAAAATTCACTGAAGTTTACTGATCCTATTTCTCGCCAGTATAAACAAGCCAGACCCGGGCAAACAGGGTTCTAACCGATTTATCTCTTGAATAGTGAACGAGAACCGCAGGACTTATTTAAAGGTTTCGGGATATCAGAGGATAAGAGAGAAAATAGAGAAAGAAGAAGAGGCGCAAGACTTAAATAGCGTTCCCTTTATCGAAAAACAAGCATGACGCAAGAAACTCCGCAAGAACCGATACGACTTGAATTTGATTTAAAGAGCGATACCTATCTTTCCCAAAGAACATTGTACGAGCGGCGCATGCCTCCGTTTCTCATAGAAGGTGATGACCCTCTTGTTTCGTACTGGTGCTGGTCAGGAACTGAACATCATCGTTATGTTCCACGCAGTTCGATACAACGCCATGTTGATCTCGGATTTCTTGCTGAAAGCACGTTGACCGAAATGCGGCGTGCATTACGGGATCCGAATATCTTTCATGATTTTAACCGCATCAGAAAAAGTGCAAAAGTGAAAAAGAAGGGTGACATCTCAGTGTACGTCGCTGAAGTTACACAGCAACGTGTTGCCGAGGTTCAGGCTCAATATCTAGAAAGGGGAAGCATAAATGCCTACCAATTTTTATTCGGACTTGAAATTCCTGATGGAAAGGGCAGACCAACAATAAAACTGAGAGAAGGTATGCAAAACAAACTAAGAATGGCATTGGCGAGTGAACACCACATTAAGGCAATTACAAGAGATAATCAACCATGGTATACGCCAACGCAACAAGCAGAAATACTTAAGATTTTAGAAGCAACCTACAATCCGAGAATGACTAAGGTAGAGGGGGGAGATGGAGGGGATAGTTGTTTCAAATTTGCGATTGAACGAAAACCGATGGGTGTAGGAAGGGAGTAACAAGAAGGAAGTAGTAAAGAAGAGAAGGGTAAATTTTGCGATGAATAGAAGAAAGAGAAAAACAAGAAAAAACACAAAAACAAGGAACCCGCCAGGAACAAACTTTAAATACCACCCGCGACTTCGAAAGAGACATGAAAAAGAGGGCAAGCGTGCATTCAAACACTCGTTTCATGATTCTTCTAATGCTCTTAACAGTCTTTACGATTCTGCTTATAACCGGATGCAGTGTCAATCTCACTGAAGGAAAGACCACTGCAAAAACAAGGGCTGTACAAAAACATTATCCTGCATTGATTGAAGAACTCCCCACCTTACAGACTATCAACACTGCTGAACTTCCGTCTTCACTGCCCTGCTTACTTCCGAAGACGCTCCTGGGAACTGAATGCTGTCTTGATGACAATCAAAATAAAATCTGCGATAAAAACGAAGCACAGACGACCTGCGGAGATTTGATTTGCAGTCCTGGCGAGAACTCGTGTACATGTGTGGCAGACTGCGGAAGCTGTGAAGCACAGCCAGCAGGATTGTGCCAGCAAAATGTTTGTGAAAATAATGTGTGCACCACAAAAATAGAATTGTCCTGCTGTGGAGATGCGGTGTGCGATATCACGACTGAATCGTGCAACACCTGTTACCAGGACTGCTGTACGGTGTTTAATTTTCCCAAGCAGGAGAAGCTGGATCTTAGCAAGTATCCTGCAATTGCTGTTGGGTTATCTACGGTGGTAGGAGATAAAGCTCCTCCTGAAGATGTCGTTACTGCAGCGGATATTTTGACGCATATTGCAAGCGAAGGGAAGGCAGTGGGAAAGGCAAAGCTTGCAAGCGAAATCAATGTGAATATGAAAGATTACATTATCGTAGGAAGCCCCTGCCATAACCAAGCAGCCTATGAACTGTTTAAGAAAGAGATCAAGCTAAACAATAACAATTGCCAGATTTTCAAACCTGGAGAAGGTGTGGTGAAAATTATTCCAACGTCAGCTTCAACGGTTTCAATTTATGTGGGAGGATACACTGCTTTGGAAACACGACTGGTGTCGCGCTATTTGTCTGATTACAAGAATAAGAAGCCCACAGGAAGCGAAGTGAGGATTTAGTTCATCCCCTCTACAACCTACCACCAACAACCTAAAGTTCTATTCCTTTAGTGTACTCATTTGCAACAGCTTCGTATCCCTTCGGCGTCACAAGAAGATATGATCCTTTTTTATCTTTTTTCTGATGGAGCATATTGAGCTGTTCAAGTTTGTTGACCAGGTGTTCTACAAGACCAAGCTTTTTTGCAAGAGGCTGTGAAGGGAATACGGCCTGCGTCAAGAGCTTGATCGTCGGCTGTTTCACTCCGCCTTGCTGAACAAGTTTGCAGAGAGCAAGAAGAATCCGCTTTTCATCGCGGGAAAGTTCAAGAGAAATAAAAAATCGTTTTCTGTTCTTTTGAGGCATCTCGCCGGTATAGATTTCAATAAGATGGTCAATGCTTTCAATAAATTCTTTGCCTTTTGTAGTGATGCTTACCAGTGTTTCTTGATGAGGCAAGGTATCCTGTTCAGGGGCATCTTGTCTAAGAGTATCTTGTTCAGGAGATGCTTGCTGAACACCGGTAAGAATCTCGGTGGTAATAAGCTCTGCCTTCTGCAGAAGATCAACAGCAGAAAGAGGAGGATCCACCAGCACTAGGAGGCTTTGAAGCTGAGAAAGCCTGGCAACATAGGTCTTTTTCTCGCCCTTCTTCTCACCCATTTCCTGTTCATAAAGAAGTTTAAGGATATTGACTGCTATGCGGTTGCTAAGGATTTCATGAAGCTTTGGCATATCCGTTGGATTCTGCATGCCTAAAGCAACATAATCTGGTTTTTTAATGATTTATATCATCCAAAAGACACATCCCCCACCCACCTTCTTACCCCTTCTTATTCCTTCTTATTTTCACTGGATAGGAAATACACGTCTCGATAAGAAGCATCGGAAGCATCGGAAACGATGGAAAAGAAGGAAAATTTATAAAGCGGTTTTCACAGAGAGATCCTCGGTGGTTGGATAGAATGGAACAGAAGCCAAGTATGACCTTTGCCTCGGTGCTGAAAAATCCGATTTATCAGCGCCGGGATGTGCTGTATGCATTGGAGCCTCCTGAAGGCTTCCTGCATCGCAATGAAGAGAAAAATGAACTGGTGATGGAGCTTGCTCCGATCCTTATGCAGAGCCCAGTGATCTGCGCAGCAGTCTATGGCAATCCCGGAACAGGAAAAACCGGATTGATTCTGAGTCTGCTGAAAGAGCTGGAGCAGGAGGCGCAGCAGAACAGCATCAAACTCGTGAGTTGTTATGTAAATTGTTCTGAAAATCGGACTGAAACAACGATTCTCCTCGAACTCCTCAAACAATTGGATTCCCAACGCGAGTATCCTAAGATGGGGTGGAATCGCGCAAAGGCAGTTGCAGAATTTGAGCGAGTGCTGAAGCAACATGCAAACACCCAGCTGGTCTTCATCCTTGATGAAGTGGACTATGTCCTTCGCGAAGCAGGAGACGATGTCCTGTATCGGCTCAGCAGAATTCATAACAAGACCAAAACAAATGTTTCCACGATCATCATTTCCAATGATGTGCGGGTTGATGAGTATATTAAACCGAAAACCCAATCCTCGCTGGGGCGCGTGAAGATTGTCTTTAGACCTTATAATGAACAAGAATTGTATGATATTATTCGCGATCGTGCAAAATATGGATTCAAAAAAAATGTGGTGAGTGATCAAGTCCTGAGGAAAGTTGCACAAATTGAATCCCAGCGCGACGGCGATGCACGGCGAGCGCTTGAACTGTTGGACAGCTGTGCAAAAATGGCAGTTGCGCGGCAGCACAGCAAGATTACACTTGAACATGTCAATGAAGCGGATAGTTCGCTAGAACGGGACAGCGTCCTTTCGGTTGTTAAGTCATTGACACAGCATCAAAAATTGGTGTATTACTCGATCCTGAAGCAACGTGAAGACCGACTTGCAGGGATGGATGTCTTCCGACAGTATAAAGAAACGTGTCAATCCTATAATATGCAGCCGTTGTCAGAGCGAAGAGTACGTTCGCTGGTCATTAATTTGAATGATCTGGGTTTGATTCGCTCAGAAGTCGGCTGGCTTGCCGACCTGAAAAAGAAGACGCGGAAGATTGAAGTGACGCTTGACAGCGCGCTCAAAAATAAAGTGGTCAAGATGCTGAGAGACAGCATATAAGTTCATTGAATCAGATTGCATCCTAGTCACACAAGTTAGGCTTTTTCCCTCATCCATTAAAGGGTTGGGGAAAATGGAAAAAAGAGGTGGTGAAGAGCATCAAGAGAACTGACGATAGAGACACTCCTCTATGATGCTCATCATGCTCAATGAGACGTAAAACTCCGAACCTTGCCTCTTCAATAGCGGAGTTTTACGGAACCATCGCCTCATTTGAGTACAACCAATAGGTCAGGGCATTCTTCATCACCTCAGTGCCAACCTATTGGTTTTTTTATTTTTGTTCTATACTCATTTTGTATAATCAATTTCTTTATTTTTTACTCACTAAAAATAAAACCAACTCCTTGGCTGCATCATTCCCTGCCACGCGAAGCGTGGCCTTGCCCCGCGCTCGCTCCGAGCGCGGGTCTTGTTATGACAAGTTCCCGGCACGCAATATGCGTGCCGGGGCTAAAACGCGCCACGATGTGGCGCGTGATGGGTGATGCAGCAGAAGGAATTATTGTTATGAAGTACGTAGCAAAATAAGTTTGTATAACAAAAATGCACCCAAACGATTGATCTGCTCGCCATCATCCGTACGCGGTACTCAGTTTTTGTTGGCTCGCAATTTACTTGGGCGCATTTTTGGGAGCTCAAAAATCGAAGATTTTTGGCTGCCAAAAATTCAAAGAATTTTTGAGCATTGAAAATTTGCGCACTGAAGTGCGGGGTTTTCGACCCTTGCGCAAATTTTCAATAACAGAAGCGTATAGCGGGAGAAGGATTTGAACCTTCGACCTTTGGGTTATGAGCCCAACGGGCACTCCTAGCTGCCCCATCCCGCTGTTATTGAGAAATTATGGTAAAGTAGTTTCTTTATAAAGCTTTGCTCCAGGCAGGAAGGAGTTGAGATCTCGGTTTACTTCTATTTTACACCTTGTTACGCCTATTTTCTTCCTCGAGAAAACAGATTGCCAAACCTCTTTTTTACGCGAATACCCATGTCTTCTGCAAATCCAGGGGTGATGGCTTTGAGCGTCCGCCTCAAGAGATCTTTCGGCCGTTGATCGCTCGTGTGGAGCTGATGATCAAGCTGAGACAGCATCTCGTTGAAAACTCGATGCGTAGCAGTCCGAAGATCCCAGTCAGGATGATGGGCTTCAAACACCTTTTTTCCTGCACAAATACGCAGATGGAGAGAATACTTTTTCCGGTTTCCCCCTTTTTGATAGGTTTTAATATGAAGGGTAACATCGCTCATTTCTGGAAGCTTGCGCTCAAGTTTGGGGAACAACCGGGCAAGAAGCACATCAAGATCTTGTTTTTCATCTGCAGTAATCTCTTTAATTCCAACATAATTGATTTTGCTGAGATCCATAACATCACCACCTCATCTTTGAGACTCGTTTAAGAATACCGGTTTAATAACCGCACCCTTTTTATATTTTCTCTTTGTTCCACACCCCATGACTTTCCTGAAACTGAAGAATCCCCTTGTCCTCTCGCCCATGGCAGATGTGACGAATGTAGCGTTCAGATTACTCTGTAAAGAAATGGGAGCTGCCTTAGTGCTGACTGAATTTGCAAGCGCAGAAGGGGTGGTGCGAAATCCTGAGGAAAACAAGCGCATTGTTGTCGTTGAAAAAGAACGGCCTGTTGGCATCCAATTCTTCGGTTCTGATGCAGTCAATCTGAAAAAGAGCATTGAGCTTGTCAAACACACCTGCGATTTTGTGGATATCAATTTTGGATGCCCCAGCAGTAAGATCATGGCCTGCGGAGGAGGATCTGCTCTGCTCAACAATCCGCAAAAAGTACATGATCTCCTGAAACCATTGTGCGAAACAGGATTCCCGATCACCTGCAAGATTCGGCTGGGAATTACCAACAATAATATCACAGCAGTTGACGTTGCAAAAAAAGCAGAGGAAGCAGGAGTAAAAATGATTGCAGTGCATGGGAGAACCAAAGAACAAGGGTATTCTGGAAAAGCAGACTGGAGTATGATTAAAAAAGTCAAGGAAGCAGTTTCTATTCCTGTTGTCGGCAATGGCGATGTCACCGAACCACAGCACGTTGTTGCAATGAGGGAGCAAACCGGATGTGATTATGTCATGATTGCACGGGGAGCCATCGGAGATCCTCACATTTTCAAACGCTGTGTGACGTATCTCAAAACAGGAGAGCTTATTCCTAAACCCACGCTCCAAGAACAGTTGCAATTATTTTTTCGCTATGTCGAACTGCTCAAAAAATATCAGCTTGACAACTTCGCTTATGTCCGCCAATGTGCACAGCATTTTACGAAAGGATATTCGCATGCAGCAACGTTGCGGGGAAAACTTAATACCATAAAAAACGACGAAGAACTGCATAATCTTCTTTCTTCTTTCTCAAAACAATGATTACGTCTCCTTCTTCCTAAACTTAGACATGATGCTTTCCCAAGTATCCTGCATCTTAAACTTGAAGGACTGCCAGGCACCGCTCATTTTTTCGCCGAAGCTTTGCTCTGCTGAGCTAGTAACAGGAGCACCGAGTGCACCGGTTTGTTTGGCTTGTTGTTTTTCAAGAGCACCGTAGAGTTTATCCAAATAGTCAGGTGTCACTCCATAATTCTGGAGATGCTGCTGCATCGCTGTCTTGGTGTACCCTTGTTTGTTGTAATACTCAACGTATTGTCTGAGTTTCTCAAACTTCGCATGGGATCGAGCGTACACAAAGTATCCTGCAGTTCCTCCGCCGATTAATACGAGCAATGCAAGACCTAAAAAGATATAGCTCGCTATATCCATCTTAGTTATACCGTGTATTTCCTCTGGCACGTATGCTTCACCGACGTCAAACTCTGCGCCTCTTTGAGCTTCAGGAATCTGCAGTTCAGCAAGGGAAGGTCCTGTATCTCCATACCTCAGCTGCTGAGGTGGTGGCGGAGTTGGTTCAGACAAGGGTCTGCTTGGCGGCCCACCCACTCCAACTTGAGGCAGGGAAGGACCAGGAGGTGCTACAGGTGGAACAAGCGGAGCTTGTCCAGGAACAGCACAATCAGCAGAACACGTAACAACATTCTCACCAAAGCGGCTATCACAGTAGCGATCTCCACAGCCAGGGAATCCGCCAGGAGCATAACCCGCGTAACGTTGACGTCCGCGACCGCCTCCCCCGTCATCGCCGCCACTGCTACGGCCACGATCTCCTGCACTGCGACCACTATTATCATCACGTGATCCGCCAGATCCGCCACGACGTTCTTCTCCACCTTCTTCTCCTCCGTCTTCTTGCGGTTCAACTTCGTCTTCTTCATCTTCCCTCTCTTCACGAGGTGGAGGCGGACGCGTACAAGCATTTGCAAAGCACATTTCATCGCAGGTAATATCAGCAACCTGCATGGTTCCATTAACACACATGCCTTCTCGCAAAGTAAGTGCATCAGGAGCACACGCATCGCGAGCAAGAATCGTTCCTTCTGCATCTAAAACATTTCCAACGCGATAGATTTGATCGTCTTCACCGCCATCAGTGTCAGTACAAGGAACAGGTTGCAAGCAAATGCCTTCTGCACAGCCATGTTCGCAGACAGCTCGGACATCAAGCACATCATCGTTCTCAGGTGTGCAGACTGCTTCAAGCAAATTATTTTCGTCGAGACAGACGTCAACAAAACTGAAGTTTCCGATATGCACTTCTCCGGCTTCAGCAAGATTAAAGCCGTCATTATCTTCACAAACTGGAGGCGGGGTTGAACAAATATTTTCTGGATCACAAACAAGATCTGCATCACATTTCGGATCAGCATCACGGCATGCTGTTCCTAAAATTCCAACAGGAGGTGGGGGGATAACACAGAGCCCTTCAATACAACTTTCTCCACCCGCAACGTCGCAAACATCACTATTTTCACATTGTTTTCTACAAATCTCTTGAGCATCACAGCCAAATCCTTCTAAACAACGATTGTCAAGGCAAGCTTGGCCAAGACCACCTGCATTAAATCCTTGACTAATCAAGCAATATGTTAAGTCCGTGAGTTGACTACCACACGTTCCAAGAAGAGCAGCATGACGCGTATTCACTTCCGCTGTACAGGCTTGACGTTCAGCTTCAGGAAGCGCTTCGCAAGCACGACCTTCACGAATTGCATTGAGACACCCATCAGCAAGCGTACATTGCACAGGAGCTTCTGCACGAATCATTGCATCCATCACACAAGGAACAAGTTGCTCCCGTGTTTCCTCGGGTTCAACAAGATTTCTACATGATTCAAGCAGTTGAGGAACACAAGGATCTTCACAGGAAAGAGAACCTGCTCCCCCGCCGGCACCCGGTGGTCCTCCAACCTCTTCACAAATATTGTCTAGATTACATACAAGTCCCACGTCGCACTTCGGATCAGCATCACGGCAACTCTGACCAAGAGTTCCTAAATCACCGTCAGGAGGAGCTATTCTACATCCGCCACCTTCACAACCATTTGGACAGAGCACACGCACATCAACAATATCATTACCGTCTGCATTACAGGTGCCTTCAAGTAAGGTATCATCGGAAATACATTGATCTGCAAATTCATGATCTCCCATAAAGGTAACACTACGAATAGAGGTATCAAATCCGTCAGGATCGAGGCAGACAAGAGCAGGTCCGACAACAGGTTCTCCACCCTGACACACGCCAATACCCTCAGCATTTGGTTGACACGTTGTATCTGGTGGACATGCAACCGTACTTTCGCTTATACCACCAAAAGCATCGCAAGAGAATTGCGTTACTTGATTTTGACCTTCAACACACGCATCGTTATGCACGATATCATCACTGACTGAATTGTCCAAGGTCGCAACACCAGGAACTGCAGGATCATCTGCTTCATCCGTATCAGTACATGAAGAAGTTTGACAGATATCTCCATAACAGCCCAAACCTTCACGACACACATCACCAGGACCACAAGCCTCTCCTTCTTGCTTAGGAATAGGTTCTTCAGGAGGAGCTTCTTCACAAACATTTTCTGCATTACAGACAAGTCCCACGTCGCACTTCGGTTCAGCATCACGACATACTCTGCCTAAGATTCCCACAGGTGGTGGCGGAACAACACACAAGCCTTCCCTACAACTTTCTCCACCCGCAACGTCGCAAACATCACTATTTTCACATTGTTTTCTACAAATCTCTTGAGCATCACAGCCAAATCCTTCTAAACAACGATTGTCAAGGCAAGCTTGGCCAAGACCACCTGCATTAAATCCTTGACTAATCAAGCAATATGTTAAGTCCGTGAGTTGACTACCACACGTTCCAGCAATAGCAGCATGACGAGTTTGCACTTCATTCAAACACGTTTGTTTTGCACCGGCCTCAAGCACGTTGCACAGTTCTGCTTCACGGAAAAGTGTAGCACATGCAGGATCAAGACGACAAACAACAGGAGCATCGGCACGACCAAGAGCACTCATCACACAAGGAACAAGCTGAGGACGCTGTGCCTCATCTTCAACAAATTGACGGCAAGCATTCACGAGTTCAGGAACACAAGGATCGTTACATGTTAATGCACCTCCCCCAAGATGGACTTCACCTGCTTCTTCTAAAACACAAGCGCCATTTTGACATATCTTTCCTTCGGCGCTGCAATCATGAGTAAATTCAGAGAGAATATCATCTGCTCCGCAAGCAAATTCAGTCAAAACATTTCCATCACATCGGTCAGTGAAGTCAATAAATTCAGCACCAGGACCACCTCTTGCATGCGTGGTACCTTGAACAGCAGGAGTATCACCATTATCAGAATCGGTGCAATGCTCAGCAGGAGGCGGTGCTTCTTCACAAATATTGTCTAGATTACATACAAGATTCACATCACATTTGGGTTCAGCACGACGACACGCTTGATCAAGAGTTCCTAAACCACCGCCAGGTGGGGGTGGGGGTGGGGGCGGAGCTGCTCGACACACGCCAATACCCTCAGCATTTGGTTGACACGTTGTTCCTTCAGGACAAGGAACATGAAGGTTAGCCAAACCGCCTTCAGGAGAAAGACAGTACCATTCGTTTGTCTGACTAGGATTAAAACATTCATCCTTTTTAACAACATCAACAGCAACCTCATTATCCAAGGTTGCAACACCTGCAACTATTGGCGAGTTCTCCCCATCAGTATCAGTACATAGGGAGGAGTCGCACACAAAGTCAACGCAAAATAAGTTATCAGCGCCGCAATCTGCATCAACGCCACAAGGAGCACCCGCACCACCAAGGCGAGCTTGTACCGTTACCGTATCAGGTCCTGCAATCGGTACTTCTTGCGCCATTCCACTAAACATGTATGTTCCTCTGAAAGCATGAGGACCCAGAGCATCAGGCGATCGAACAACATATTCGGCAGTTGTATCTTGAACACCACCAAAGACAACATCGGCAATCGTTCTTCCCGCAATTTGCCCTCGAGAGGTTCGTACAATCGTCCATCCCGCAGGAACGGTTTCTTGCCAGCTGTAGAATTGTGCTTCGGTTACATCAATCGTCAGCGTAACAGTTATTTCAGTTTGTGGTTGAACGGTTTGTGTAGAAAAGGAACGTTCAACCGTATTTGCAAAGACAACCGGTAAAGAGAAAAGGAGTATAAGTATCAGTAACAAAATCCGTGTTGTTCTCGTTCCAAGATGGGTTGTTGTTTTCATGCTTGTTGACATGCTGGATCAGCTAATGAATCATAATATCCTTGAGTAACCAGCATAATCGCTGAAAGTTGCCGTTGTTCAGGATCTTGATTGTTCCACTCAGCGATATATCGCATGAGTTCAGGCATGCTTACACAATGGTTGCAGTCTCCGCCGTGTGCTTGTTCGTCTGCCGGAGTTCTACACTGTCGAGGGGGAAGACAATGCCCTGTTTGACATGTTAAACCTGCACTGCAATGATCAGTACTTTCACAAAATCCGCCTTGCACCGAAGGGAGAAGACATTGTAAAGTTTGACTGGCAGGATTGCTCTTTCTACAAAGCAAACCTTGTCTGCAGGGAGTTGGAATATTTTCTCCGCACGCATCATTTTCAGAAAGTTCGGCTGGTGGATGTGGTGGAGCTTCAGGAGCAACACAGGCACCCACACCTTCAGCATTGGTCTGACAGGTGCTTCCTCCAGGACACATCATAACCTGCCGAGAACTTTCATGACTAGGCAAACAGAAATACTCGAGAACCGATGCGTCATTTTGACAGGTATCTTGAGAAACAATATTAGGAGTAATCGAATTATCCAGTGTAATAACTCCCGGAACAGCAGGATCATTCCCTCCATCTGTCTCACTGCACACTCTTGTTTGACAAATCAGGGAAAGACAACGCAAACCGTCGCCACAGTCAGCATTATTCACACACGCACGGCCAGCCTGAGGCGGTGGTTGTTGTTCTTGCTGTTGAGCTTGCTCTTGACCTTGTTGTTGCGGTGCAGTACATCTCTGATTCACACAACTCTTGCCTGCACCACATTGGTCATTTCGCTCGCAAATTCCGCCATCTGCCATAGGACCTTTACAGAAATATTTACTTCCTGACCAGTGGGTAGGATCTCCTCTCACAAAGAGTTTTCTGCAAACTGAACCTTCTTGACATTCGGTATTCTGGTGTGAAGGACATGCTGCGTCGCGGGGAGCCCGCGAAGGAGCCTGTACAGGAACACCCACATCAGGAGAAAGAGGAGGAGCTTGATCGCACGCTTGATAATCTGATTCAGTCGGCCAAGCAAGAGCGTTAAGTACGAAACAACGCTCCAACGTTCCTATAAAGTTTCCTTGTCCTTGCGAGGGATTGTTGCTTCCGCCACCACACTTAAGATCTTTTTTATCGGGTAAATTTTCTCGGTTGTTATTGCAGAGCACCGTATTCTCGACCACTGCAGTATCGACAAGTGCTAATCCTGTTCTTCCATTCCCTTGGATGACATTTCCACGCACGATACTGTCGTACCCCCTCATGACAACGCCAAAACGAACATTGTTTTGGATCAGATTATTTTGGAGTGTAGTTGAAGTAATACTAAAACCAAAGCGTGGAGCAGGAATCGCTGCAACTTCAACACCTTCACGGTTATTTTCGATGGTATTATGTTCAAGAAGGGTGTGATTCCCCACGATACTGATGCCTGTCCAAGGAAAATTTGCAATACGACAATTACGAACCGTTAGACGATTACCGCTCAAATAAATTCCTTTTGGAGGCTGACGAAACGTTGCTGCAGGATCAGTAGTAATACTATAGCCTTGACAATCAAGAACAATATCCTGTTTTTCTTGAATGTTTAAACAATCAATTCCTGCACTTAAAACAAGGTCTTGTGTTAAAACATGGGTTTTGCCGTTTTCCCAGCGATTGAATCCGCATTGGTTAATTTGCACCGCATCCTGTACAACATTTCCTGTAAAAGGAGGAGTATTGCTAAAACTAGAAAAGAACACGACAAAAATGAGCACCGCAAACGAAACAATCAGCATCGTCTCGGTTTTATGTTGGGGATTGCTCACTTTGACAACCGCAACATTGCGCATCCCTTGGCACCGGTTTTCACGAGTAGAATGATGCCTGCTTGATGGTTGAGAACTGTAAAAGGGAAGCATCTTTTGCACACGATGCTTCAAGCTACCCATAAGTTCTTTGGGTCCTATCACGCTTCTTTTTTCCATGATACACTCTTTATTCAAACAAGGGTCTTGTAAGTGTAAAGGAGTGTAGAAACTCGGGCATAGTGTTTAGCAAAAGAACTGTCTCTGCCAATTTGCATACCGGTATGCACGAGCAATCCAACACCCCTTTCTGGTACCGTTTAAGGACTCTTCCAGTGTACAGCTGGAAGAATCTTCTCCATAATTAGGAGCTAGGCGCTAAACTGCCCTTTTTGATTTATAAAGTTTTTGTGAAAAAGTGAGAAAAGATTTATAAAGAATTAATCGTGCCTCAAAAGTAGATTAAAGCTTGCCGCCATCGCATAATCCGGTATTGCGCAGGATTGCTAACGCAGGCAACAGCCGCCCATGACTGTGCCGGTCCGTAAAGATCCTGTTTCCGCAAGGATATCTGGGTTCAAATCCCAGTGGCGGCGTAATGAGAAGACGCAAGCGACTTTTCGAATCCGTGCTGCGAAGGATTTGAAGCCAGACTACGAACGAGCGCAGCGAAGTGAGTAAGTCCTGGGTTCAAATCCGGGCTGCGGCGTAGTTTTTCGTAGTCTGATTTTCGAGCGTTAGCGAGAAAATCCCCTGGTAGGAGATGATAAGAACCTTAGGTTCTTATGTGGTAATCCGGGCTGCGGCGTTATTTTTATATAATTCAGGAGATGAAAAGATGGTAAAACAAGTCCATGCATCACACATTTTGGTCAAGACAGAACAAGAAGCGCATGTGGCAAGCTTTGATGTAACCCACGGAAAATCGTTTGAGCAGATTGCACAAGAAAAATCATTATGCCCTTCAAAAAAGAAAGGTGGAGATCTTGGCTGGTTTGGAAGGGGGCAGATGGCAAAGGAATTTGAACAAGCGGCATTTTCATTGAAACCCGGAGAAATTTCCAAGCCTGTCAAAACGCAGTTCGGCTGGCACATCATAAAAGTACAGGAAATGCGATAGAACAGAAAGAAAAACAGCAATATATAAAAAGAGTGTTCACGATCGTTGACACTATGACCAAAAGTATTTCAGTTCTCCTCTTAATCCTTCTGAGTATACCCCTTATCTCCGCAGAAGAAGACATCTCGCGAAAAATCTATCACAGCCAGTATCTGGTTCTTGACAGCACCCTCACAACAAAAATTAAAATCCAACCTCAAAATGGGGGAGCACGGCTGGAAGCAGTAGGAGCAGAGATCAATTTCTTTCCGCGGGAAACAAAACTCCAAAAAATTCTCGAACGAAGATATACTCCTGAAGCAGAACCGTTGACACGCGATGGCGATGTTCTCAATTTTGTCTGGCCCCGTCCTGAAGCAGGAATACCGCTCGAGTTAGAAATGAAAACAAAACTCAGAGTCAATAACAACCCGACGCGCATCACCAAAAAAGTACCGTTTCCTTTTCCGACTCAGAGCCTCCCAGAAAAGGTACAACAATACACCCAGCTATCAAAGATTATCAACAGCAACCCTGCGATCATACGACTTGCATCGCAACTTGCAGAAGGAGAAGATGACATGGTTGTGGTGGTTGATAAAGCTGCAGCATGGGTCACTCAAAATATTCAATATAATCTCAGCACTGCAACGGCTGATGCTACGCAACCCGCAACCTGGGTTCTGGAACATAAAGAGGGTGTATGCGACGAATTGACGTCTCTCTTTTCGGCAATATTACGATCGCTCAAGATCCCTGTACGTTTCGTTGCAGGAATTTCCTACACCAATTCAGACCTGTTTCAAAATAAATGGGGACCGCATGGATGGGCTGAAGTATACTTTCCAGAATACGGCTGGATTCCCTATGATGTAACCTATGGAGAATATGGATATGTTGACCCGAGCCACATTTTCTCAAAAGAATCGTTGGATGCAGAAAAAATTACGTCTCGTTTTAATTGGCGTGGAAAAGATATTGATTTGGACATTGGAGAATTCACAGCACAAGTCAATATTGTAGAATACGGCCCAGAGGTTGAAGAGCAGTTGGATATTGATGTTGAACTTGAAAAAGGCGCTGTGGGTTTTGGTTCGTACAACTTGATCAAAGCAACAGCACGGAACTTGCGCGATTATTACCAATCCTTTGACTTGCATCTTGCAAAAACAACAAAACTGGAAATTGTGGGAGACGCAAAACAGCATGTCTTGTTAAAACCGGGGGAAGAGAAAAATCTCTTTTGGATTGTTAAATTGCAGGACGATCTTGAGAAGAATTTTATTTATACCTTCCCGATCTCTGTCTACACAACAGGAAATATCAGCGATAAAAAAATGTTCAAGGCAATCGAAGGAGGTCTTGTGCTTAGTGAAGAAAAAGTCAAAAAAAAGCTTGAAACCCTGAAACAAGGCCCTGCTCAAGAAAAAACATCAGAACTTTCCATGCAATGCAAAAGCAGAGATGCTTCGCTGTACGTCGGAGAAGAAACGATGATTATCTGCATCGTAACGAATCAAGGGAATACGCTTTTGCAAAGCCTTAATGTGTGCCTTGAACAGCAGCAGTGTAAAAGGGAAGAAATAGGAATTACACAATCCAAAAGTGTTCAGTTGGTGTATCAAGGAAAAACGCAGACACCGGGCAAACAAGAACTGGTGATTACGGCAACCAGTGAAAATCCCAAGATAGAAGAAGAAGCAACACTCGAACTTTCGGTGCTGGATAAGCCGGTTGTGCTGATTGAAAATCTGATGCTCCCTGAACACGTCAACTATGATGAAAATTATGTCATCACGTTTGGTTTGAAAAAAGCTTCCACAGCAAATCCCAAAAAACTTGTGGTGAAAATAGAAGCAAATCATGTGGAAAAAGAGTTTACGATTGATGAGCTGATTGCTGACCAGCCATTCCAAATCGAATATGTAGGAAATGATCTCGCATCAGGAGAAAATACGGTGCAAGTGAAAGTGATATATGAAGGAGAAAAGAAAGATAGCTTTGTTGTTACTGCAGAGAAAGTGATTGTGTTGGAAAATCTGAATTTCTGGCAGAAGGTGCAGGTGTTCTTTGGCACCCTCGGAAATGCAGTGATGGATGTGTTAACTTAGATCTCTTTGTCCAACAAGTGTGCAGAAAAAGAAAATGCGTCAAGCAGAACGCTTGGAGTAGTAGTGTTCTCTTGTTCTGAAAGAAAATCTGTTGCTATCGGATCAAGAACAGGAGTCTTGCCACGAAAGCGATAAAATAAAGCGCCTAGACGAAGATATCGATGAAAGAAGTGATCAGCCATATTATCATCTGCACGCTCAAAAATATGAAGTAAAGAATCATCTTGACGAGAATCTTGCAGTTCTGCAATGCGTTTCTCAAGTGCGCGGAGTTCATCAAGTTTTTCAGGAGGTTCTTCAGGATCCTTGAACTGGTATAAGACTAAAGAAAAAAGTCGTGGATCTTTGAAAGGATAAAGAATGCCCCCAACAGGATTCACAGAAACATCTGCGTATTTCTTTGTACCATCATAACAGAATTTGAGATAAGCAAGATCTTCTGCACTGGGTCTTGGTTCGTCACCCAGGGGGTGAGTGTGAACATTAAAAAGATCATAGACTCCATGCCTGTAAGGAACTTCAGGGGCTGTTAAAAGACGCCGATTATCTCCCTTTACCAGCCGGTAGACGATCGTGCCTTTACCAAATTCGCGATAAACTTCAAATCCTGCCTCCCAGTTTGTTTGGGAGGTAAAGCGAATCGCACGAGCAAATTTTCTTCGTATGCGCGGCGCATTGAGAAGATCATACAAAAATTGACCGGTGATATGCTCAACAGATGCATCTCCCATATACCAACAAAAAGATCAAAACATTAAATACCTTCCCAAAAGCTTAAAAATACACCTTGGTTCTTGCTCTTGTAGAGGTGCTGATCGTGGTTTTGCGCTGTGTGCTACGCTGTGCGCTCTGTGAGAAAGAGCTCTCAAAAACAGGCTGGGAACGAGATCCCGAACAGTACTACTGCCACGAACATCGTATGGTGCTTCCTATGAGAACAATCGGATTATATATTGGAAGATTTCAACCCTTTCATAATGGACATCTTGCTGTTATTAAAGACATTCTCAAAGAAGTGGACCAGCTCAAAATTGTTGTAGGAAGCGCACAGCACAAAGGAACCAAAGAAAATCCCTTTGATGCAGAAGAACGGAAAGCCATGATTTACACGGCATTAGAAGAAGCAAAACTTGCTGACAAGGTGCAGGTGTTTCCAGTACCCGATATTCTCTGGCATGAAAAGTATGCTGACCACATCAAAGAGCAGGTCGGAGATTTCCAGATAGTCTTTACTGCAGAAAATAAGATGCTGAACGATTTGTTTACTGCAAAAGGCTGCCAAACCAAAACCTGCCAGCGCATCGGTGATTATGTCGGAACAGAGATTCGCATGAGAATCGTTGAAGGAAAACCCTGGGAGTTTATGGTTTCTCCTGCTGTTGCTGAATATCTAAAGAAAATCAATGCAAAAAGAAGGCTGGAGATGTGTTTCGATCCTAGACCGATATAGACTTTAGATCCAGATAGACCTAGACACGTGATTCAGGAAGATACTTCGCAAGAAAATGATGTTTCTCCAGCAAAGGGCGTGGAACAACCTCTGGTTCTAACTCATGCGGTGCGACAATCCATCGCGTTGTCATGTTAAGATAAAATTCTGGTTCAGTATAAGGAACAAAACCATAATCACCAAAAGTTTTTCCTGTTTCATTCTTAGCTGATTTCCAATCTATAACTGCAAGATAGACACGTCCTTCTTTTCCAACAACTTTTTGAAATTCTTGTTTGAGTATGCCTAAGGTCTGCCCCGAATCCATGAGCTCATCGATCAACAAAATCGTCTGGCCTTTTCGTAGTTTTGATGCAAGAGCGGAAAATCCTTTAATTTCAAGACTTCCGCTCGCCCGATCGGTATACGATTCAGCCTTCAGAACATGATGATGAGGAAGATCGTATCCAAAATATTTTAAGGTTTCGGCAACCACGGCACCAACAGGAGCTCCTCCGCGCCAGACGCTCACGACTTCGTGAGGAATTCTATAGCGGTCAATCTCACGTTTAATTTTTCTTGCAAGATGATACGCCATTGCATAGACCTTGTCTGCGTCACGAAACTCAAAATTGGTATGGGTGTCTGGATCATGAGCAAACACACGTTCGGTAAAAAGAGTTTTCCGATCTTCAAAAAGTGCAGGACGATGTTGTTCTGCTTCTTGCTGCGTAAGGCGACGCTCTTCTTCTCCGTCTCTGATGTGCATTTGGTGGGGAAAAACAACTTCACCAGCAAGACGCTGACCAACAAAATCAATCCCCCCAGTTTCAGGACGGGCATAGAGTACAGCTGAAACGACTTCTGCACCCGTTGTTCGAACAGCATCACTGACTGTACGCATTTCAGAACCTTTATCAGCAACGTCACCAATAACAAGAACATGATCTCCTTCACCTACACCGTCAAGATAACGATGAGGATCAGCAGGATCAATCACACCATGTTTTATTTTTGTGGCATCATCGTTTTCTCCAGCACCATTATGCAACTTGAGAGAACCATGCACCGGCAAAGCAACAGGAGCATGTTTTAGCAAAGCAAGGAGATGAGTGGGGTGTACACCTTCATCCCAAAGACGTCTGCCTAGGGCATAGCCATCGTCATAGAGTTGATTCGGTGTAATCCAAAAACGTTCTACATGAGATTCCAAATCAACCATAGTAGATTTAAGATGAAGGGATATTTAAAGATAGTTGTGGTTGACTACTATGATTGATTTATCGTTTGCTTATTCAAACGCATCCTTTAATCTGCTCAAGAAACTCTTTTCTTCCTGGACTTTGTCTCCGCCTGCTTCTGCATAATCTTTAAGCGCTTTTTTCTGTTTTGCCGTAAGATCAACAGGAATTTGGACAATGATCCGCACTTTCTCATCGCCATGTGCAGAGCCGTCTAAGAAAGGAAGCCCTTTTCCGCGCAGCTTAAAGAGCGTATGCGTCTGTGTTCCTGCAGGAACCTTCAATTTTGCCTTGCCGTCGAGTGTGGGAACGGTAATTTCATCGCCAAACACTGCCTGCGTAAAACTCATCGGAACTTCAGTATACAAATCGTTTCCTCTGCGTTCGAAAACAGGGTGGGGTCCAATATGCATTTCCACATAGAGATCGCCATGCGGTCCTCCTTTTTCTCCTGCTTCACCTTCACCTGTCAAACGCAACCGCATACCGTGTTCAATACCTTTAGGAATTTTCACCTTGATGTTACGTTGTTTGGTTTCCAGTCCTGCACCATCGCATACAACACAGGGATTTTTGATGACTTTTCCTTCGCCACCACAATCACGACAGGTTCCTGTTGTTTGAAATAAACCAAAAGGTGTTCTTCGCATATGTTTAACATATCCTGAACCCTTGCAGCCTTCGCAAGTTTCAATATCAGATTTTAGGAGAGCACCGGTGCCCTTGCATTTTTCACAGGTTTCCCGGCGATGCATCACCATTTCTTTGTCTGTTCCAAAGGCAACATCTTCTAAAGAAACACTTAGTTCATAGAGTAAATCAGCACCGCGTCGTTGCCTACTACTCCCACTGCCCCGCCGATGCCCTCCGCCGCCAAAGACTTGATCAAAAATATCTCCGAAATCAAACGTGAAGCCTCCACCCATGCCGCCACTGCCACCCATCCCAGCATTGCGCATAAATTCACTGAAGTCTGCGCCGCCCTGTCCGTCAAATCCTGGCTCTGCGGTTCCAAACTGATCATAATGCTGGCGTTTTTGATCATCCCCTAAAACCGAAGCAGCTTCATTGATTTCTTTGAACTTTTCTGTAGCACCCGAATCCTTGTTCATATCGGGATGATATTTTTTAGCTAATTGTTTGTATGCTTTCTTGATTTGTTCTTTGCTTGCGTCTTTGGAAACGCCGAGAGTTTTGTAGTAATCTTTTGTCATAACGATCACGAAATGAGAATGGTTAACAGCTCGGTTGGTTTATTAATAAGATGATGGGGATCATGGGGCTTTAATTTTTCTTCAGTATGATAACCGTAGGTTACTGCAATCATTTTTTTTACATTGGCTTTTTTTGCAGCAATCACATCGCCGTCCATATCTCCGACATAGGCGGTTTCTTCAGGAAAAATACCCATGCGGTGGATGCACTCCAAAATACCGTCGGGGTTTGGCTTGAGGATGCCGTGTTCGTGGCCCATGATTTCATCAAAGCAGTGAAAAATTCCTGCTTCTTCCAGTTTTTCAATAATAAAATCACGAAAACTATTGGAAACAATTCCGAGTTTATACCCTCTCTGTTTCAACTCGTGAATAAGAGGAACGATTCCTTCAAAGAGTTTTAAACCGTCGTTAAAATGCGTGAGGTGCTCCCGATAAATGCGGGATGCTTTTGCAATTTCATCAGCTGTTGCATCGCGGCCAAGCGCCTGGTTGTAATGCAACTTAAAATTGCATTCAAAATGATTTCCATTGTCCTGCTGATCAAGATCAAAACCGAAGCGCAGGCCCATGGCTTCTTCTATTTTTTTATAGATCTTGAATTGAGTAGGAAGTGTATTCAGCAAAACACCGTCCCAATCAAAAATAACTGCTTTAATGCCGTTGTGAATCAGTTTTTTATCTCGTTTAGGTCGTTGCTCCCGCTCCTCTTTTTTAATTTGCCCCCAGGTGCTCTCAATAAAGTTGATATCAACCGGATCAGCAGATTTTCCATCCTTGCTGCGCAAACCTAAACGTTCAGCATACGCACGATCTTGAGGAAGAAATACATGCGGGTGCCGTTTCACCATTTTCTCATGCATAAAATCAAGAACATCCTTGACGTCAAACAAGCCTCGTTTTTTGGCAAGGTTAATAAAAAACAGAACATCCCACAGCACATCACCAATTTCTTCTTGCAGTTCGTGTGCATCATTGCTTTGCAATGCCTGCTCAACTTCTTTGACTTCACCCTGCAATGCTTTGAAAATTGTCTCAGGAGTTTGTTTTCTATCCCAGACACACTTTTCCCCGAGAATCTCAATTAACTGTGCGAGCTTCTCAAAGGATTCTTTTCGAGAGGATGGTTGTGAAGTTGCCATAAGAGGTCAAGCAATGGTTGCAAAGAGGAGATACTGTTTTATCTCGCTTTTGCACCATCTTTGTGCTTCTCTCCTTCAACTTCAAAGTCAGCGTCAACAACACGCTCTGCGTCATCAGCATCAGCGGATGAGGAATTTTTTGTTTTTCCGCCTGAACCAGCTTGCTGAGCTTGACCTTGGTGTGCAGCAGCTGCTTTCTGATAGAGTTCGGTAGCAGCTTCCTGCATGATCTTGTTGAGTTCTTCAAGCTTCTGCTTGATCTTCTCAACATCTTTGTCCTGTGGTTCAAGCAGTTTTTTGAGTTCTTCAACGCCAGCCTTCACTGCACTGAGTTTTTTGCTGTCCACTTTGCCCTCCATGTCTTTCAAAGTTTTTTCAGCTTGGTAGACTAAACTATCAGCTTGATTGACCACTTCAACACGTTCAAGCTTTTCCTTGTCTTCGGTTGCAGCTGACTCAGCTTCTTTTTGCATGCGCTCAATGTCAGCATCGCTGAGATTGCTGGAGCCAGTAACCGTAATCTGCTGTTGTTTTCCTGTTCCTAAGTCTTTTGCACTGACATTTGCAATACCATTTGCATCAATGTCAAACGCCACTTCAATTTGAGGAATGCCTCGCTGAGCAGGTGGAATTCCGACCAAATCAAATCGCCCGAGAGTTTTGTTGTCAGCAGCCATACTGCGTTCACCCTGCATCACGTGAATGGTAACTGCAGGCTGATTATCGCTTGCGGTGCTGAACACTTTTGATTTTTTGGTTGGAATCGTGGTGTTTCGCTCGATGAGTTTTGTGAAAACTCCGCCCAGGGTTTCAATACCTAAACTCAGAGGAGTAACGTCGAGGAGCAAGACATCTTTGATTTCTCCGCCCAGAATTCCTGCTTGGATTGCTGCTCCGAGAGCAACTGCTTCGTCAGGGTTGACGGATTTGTCTCCATCTTTTCCAATCAAACGCTTCACCAGCGCTTCAACAGCTGGAATTCTCGTTGATCCACCGACAAAGACAACATGATGAATATCACTGTTGTTTAAGTTGGCATCTTTCATCGCTTGCTTGGTGGGGCCTTCCAGTCGCTTGAGAATCGGTTCGATCAATTTCTCAAACTGCGCCCGGTTGAGATCAACCATCAAGTGCTTAGGACCATTTTGGTCTGCAGTAATAAACGGCAGATTGATCGTTGCTTTTTGAGAGCTGGAAAGTTCAATTTTTGCTTTTTCTGAAGCTTCTTTTAAGCGTTGATGTGCAACTTTGTCGCTTCGCAGATCAATGCGATTTTCTTTTTTGAATCCTTCAGCGAGCCAGTCGATAATAAGATCATCAATATCATCTCCACCTAACCGATTGTCTCCCGATGTTGCCTTGACTTCAAAGACTCCATCTCCTAATTCAAGGACAGAAACATCAAAGGTTCCGCCTCCAAAGTCAAAGACTAAAATGGTGACATCTTTTTGCTTGTCAAGACCATAAGCGAGCGAGGCTGCTGTTGGTTCGTTGATAATACGCAAGACATTTAATCCTGCAATTTTTCCTGCATCTTTGGTTGCTTGACGCTGAGCGTCATTAAAGTAAGCAGGAACGGTAACGACTGCATCGCTGACCGGATGGCCAAGATAGGCTTCTGCATCGCGCTTCATCTTTTGCAGAATCATAGCGCTGATTTCTTGGGGTGTGTAGTTCGTTTCATCAATCATCACTTTAAAATTTGCATCGCCCATGTGGCGCTTGATGCTTCTAATCGTATGGTCAGGATTCATAATTGCCTGGTTTCTTGCAACTTTTCCAACAATACGCTCGTCATTTCGAATGCAGACAACGCTCGGTGTTGTTCGGTCGCCTTCTGAATTGGAGATGATGGTTGGTTTTCCGCCTTCCATCACTGCAACTGCAGAGAAGGTCGTACCTAAATCAATCCCTATTGCTTTTCCAACACCTTTTGTTTTTTCGTTTTTAGTTTCATTCTTTGTTTGTTCTTTTGCCATGGTGATTTCCTCCGTGAGTTTTATTTTTTGTATTTTTATTGTTCTAATCTTTTTATTGATTAATGCCGAGCATACGTCGGCTTTTAGGCCGAGGTTTTTAATTATTTTTTAGTTTTTGTTTGGATAGTCTTTGAAATACACTTCGGTTTTTCCTTTGTAGTACTTCTCCCACATTTCGTGGATGCCTTTATTGCTCGTTTGCTCCATCGTAAATCCTAAAAGTTGCACGCCCCAACGAACCGCTGCTTCATCGTTGGCTTCAACTTCAAGATACGTCGGCACGCCGGGAATCGTGTCGATTTCAACCTTCACATTTTTCCCATCTTTGCTTACAAGATAGGACGTTCGTTTTTTTTCAAAACGTCTGATCACTTCTAAACCTAATTTTTTTAAAATCGCGACCACTGCATCAAAGCTTTCGACCGTGGTTTCGTATTCTTTTAGTGCCTTGAAATCACTCTTCCCCTTTTTCTTGCCATCGAATTGTGCTTTGTACACGAACTCAGTTTTTCCATGCATTTTTCGCACTCGTAAAACTTCATCATTTTTGGTTATCCGGTGATCAGGAAAGTCAAACATGACAACTTCGACATGACTCTCTCCTGTTTTCTTCGCACCCAGTGCCTCGAGTTTTTTCTTGATCTGCTCGGGATTGATATCAAATATTTTTACTTCAATTTCATTATTTTCCATAGCCTTCACCATCCTTTATCTCTCTTATTTTACAATGGCATAATCAAGGATTTTCTTGAGTTTCTCTTTCTCTTCTTTCGTTGGAAACAAGCTGTCCAAGTCAGCTCCTTGAATCACACGTCCCCCATTCTGAATATAAGAGGTATACTGCCGTACGGATTCAGGATCATGCTTGTTGAAATAATAGTGAAAATCAAACCAGGCAATGGTAGCATCACCGTGTCCTGAACAGCCTGAGGCAACTTGGCACTCCAAGGGTTTTACTTGATGGATCGTGCATTTCTTATCGTCATCAAAAAAAATGCAGCGGCCGTGAGGCTTGTTTTCACGCAAACCAAACAGTTCTTTGATGCCCTTTTTCTTGATCAGCTTCGGCCGATACAGTTTGGTGTTGAACTTTTCGATTTCTTCCAAATATTTTTCTTTCAATTCCTCAAGACTCATGTTGAGGAACTTGGCAAGCGGTTCGAGTTGGCCTTTGACAAAGGCTCCGCTTCCATAATGGCACCCGACTTCACACTTGTCGCAGGTGCATGCCGGTGCAAGCTTCAAAACATCCTCTTTTTTGGTTTTGATTGTAAGGGTCATCGAAGATTCCTTTATTTTTTATTTTGCAACTTGTTATTTTGCAACTTTTACTTTCACAGGACGAACGACTTTGCCGTGCAAGGTGTATCCGTCTGCAAGGACTTGAATAATCGCATTTTTTTGCAGAGGTTTTCCGTGTTTATCTTTTGCTTCTTCTGCAGCAATAGCTTCGTGGCAGAGCGGATTAAAGATTTCGTGTTCTTGTACAGGAATAGGCTGCAATCCTTGCTGCGAAAGGAAGTGCTTGAATTGATCCCGAATCATCTGAACACCTTTTACAAATTGTTCTTGGTTTTTGGTATTGCGCAGAGCAAAGTCAAACTGTTCGATGAGGGGAAGGAGTTGGTTGAAGACTTGTTGATTTGCAAATTTTTGAAATTCTTGATTGAGTTTTTCTGTTCGTTTGCGGTAGTTTTCAAAATCAGCTTGGACGTGTTTGAGCGTGTCTGTAAGTTCTTGGATTTGAAGGGTTGAAGGATCGTCAACGGTTTCTGTAATTTCTTCAGCATCTTCCATACAGCAGGATCCTGATTGCATGGCAATTTCTTCATCGCTTTCTTTGTATGCAACGTCGTGCTCAGAGGACGCTCCTTCTGAACGTCCCTGGCAACAACAGCTACCTTTTTGGCTATCTTTTTTCGCAGTGGTCTTGTTAGACGATTCGTCTTTACAACAAGAACTCTTTTGATCTGATGGACCCTTGCTTTGACAGCAAGCGTCTTGGGCTTGAGACGCTGAGGCGCCTTTGTTCCCTTTATTTTCTTTACAACATCCGTTCATGGTTGCACCCCGATTGGCTGACTTTACTTGGTTATTTTAAGTCATTTGTTTACTTTAAGTCAACCTAGACTACCTAGAGTAGACAACTTATATTTAAATGTTGCGGAAATGAACCAAAATCACAGGGAGCAACGAGATGATTTCAAATGAATAACCGCGCAAAATACAAAACATAAAAAAAAGTAACCGCGCAAAAACTATATACCTATAACAAATTGCCATTTTTATACTCAAAAGCAACCGCGCAAAACAAACATTTATATACTTTTATATCTCCGCAAAAGTATGAAATGGACAAAACCAAAGGGATATAGCAACTCTAAAGTAGATTGGGCTGGAAGCGTTTTGATTAGCGATACAACTGACCCACAAGAAACTGATGCTGCATTAGATGTATTAGATAACTGGAGAGCCATTCATAAATATCCATTGCATGTGTTCAAAGTAAGATTAAAACAAGTCTCTGAAAAAATGGATCCTGAGGCCTTAGCAGTTCAGCGATTGAAAAGATTACCTTCTATTCTGTTTAAACTCAAAAGAAAATATCATGGCAAGGAGCCGACCATGAAATTATCACAAATGCAAGACATTGCGGGTTGCAGAGCAGTAATGTCCAACATGGATCTCGTAAAAAAAATCTACAAAGAAGGATATATAAAAAGTGATTTAAAACATAAAAAGGTCAATGAAAAAGATTATATAACACATCCCAAAGATGATGGATATAGAAGTATTCATTTAATATACCGGTATAAAAGCGATAAAGAAGGAAAGAAAGAATATAATGGATTGCTTGTAGAACTTCAAATAAGAACCAAATTGCAACACCAATGGGCAACAGCCGTTGAAACGGTTGATTTCTTTACGAGACAAGCAATTAAATCTCATGAAGGAACTCCTGAATGGGTGGATTTTTTTAAATTGGTGAGTTCCGCCTTTGCGGTCATGGAGAAAACTTCCCCCGTCCCAAATACCCCCCTATATAAGAATGAGTTATATTCTCAAATAAAGAAAAAAGAAGAAGAACTAAAGGTAGTAAAAATAATGAGTGGTTGGACAGAAGCAATTAAAGTTTTTGAATCCGTTCACAGAGATAAACAAAGATTTCAATATTTTTTGTTAGAATTAGACATTGCAGGCGGCAAACTCAACATAACCAGTTATTCAAAGGGGAGAGAAGAGAAGGCAATCTTAGATTATTCCCATGCAGAAAAAAGAAATCAAGGAAAAAAAGAGTATGATGTAGTTCTTGTTGGAGTAGATGCTGCAAACGACTTGAGAAAAGCTTATCCGAATTACTTCGCTGACACAAAGGAATTCTTAGAACATCTCAAAAGAATAATAGCAAAAGCAAATTGAAATACTTTAAAATGATGGAGGATTCATTTAAGCTATAACGTTCCACTCCGTCGATCTCAGATCAACACATTTATATAGGCGTTCTGCCAAGAATCTCCTGCATGAACATCTGCTATCAACGCGTTACGATCGTCAAGCTGAGAAAACCAGGAGCCAGCAATCTTAATCAGGAACTCCAATGGGTGGGAGATTCTTTGGGTTTGTTTAGCGAACGGGATAAAGATAAGTCCTGCTTCCGCATCTTTATTGAACTGCTTCGTGCTGCAAAACAGAATATCCCTTTGTCTTCAGATGAAATCGCCTTGCGAACGCATCTCAGCCGAGGAACGGTTGTTTTTCATCTCGCAAAATTGATGGAAGCAGGATTAGTTATCAGCAATCAAAATCGCTATTTTCTAAGAGTGGGAAATCTTCAAGCAGTTGTTGAAGAGATCCAAAAAGATCTCAACAGAACGTGCGAAGATTTGAAGAAGATTGCTAAGGATGTTGATGAGCGGATGGAAATAGTAAAATAAGAGGTTACCTTCTTAAGAAAGCATCACACTCGGTTGCCGCTCCTGCTCAACCAGCGAAGAACCAATGCCCCTGCCTACCTGAAATCCTGATTCAGAAAACCCTTCTACCAAGGTTTGAAAAAATGTTTTTGGCTGTCGGTACTGCACAAATTCCACAGAGGTATTCAGCTTCTGCTGAAGATATGCTTTCACTTCTTTCTGCCCGCCGAGCTGGTCAACGAGTCCCAGTTCGTATGCTTTCTTTCCAGACATAAATGCCCCTGTTGCAAGATTGCGTACATTTTCAGCAGGCATACTCCTTCCTTCTGCAACGTGCTGGATAAAAAGTTCGTGGAGATCGTCAAGGGTTTGCTGGAAAATCATTTCTTCTTCCTCAGTCATCTCCTTAAACGGATGACCCATATCTTTGTATTTTCCTGAAACCAGTCTGCGATACGTCACATTATAATCTTCAAGAAATCCTGCAAATTCAAGATAGGAACCAATCACGCCGATCGATGCAGTGATCGAAGCAGGATGTGCAACAATGTAATCGGTTGAACTTGCAACCCAATAGCCTCCTGAAGTTCCCATATCTTTGATCCAAGCAACCGTTGGCTTGGTGGCATCGTTGAGCGCACTGGAAATTTCGTCAGAAGCAACAGCGCTTCCTCCCGGAGTATTAATAGCAAGCACAATGGCTTTGATGCTGTTGTCTTTTGATGCCTTCTCAATCAGTTTGACAATATCTTCAGAGACAGCAGCTCTCGCACCGCCAAAACTCGGAACGGAGGTGGAAACAATCGGACCTTCAACTTTAATAACAGCAACATTTCCGGCGCCATTCACTTTTTCAATACTTGAACTTGATGAACCTGCACCGACAAAGATGCCGATGACACCCGCAATGATCATACTCAAAAGTCCTAGTACCACAAGAATGATAATAACCGTAATCCATGCCCAGCGCGGGGATGATGGTTTTTCTTGGTTGGGTTTAACCATGAACTTGACGAAGCAGGAATCTCTTTATTAAGTTAGTGGTGAAGAAGAAGGGGGGAGAAAAGAGAAGAGAAAAAGATATATAGAACTGCCTCTATTGAACAACACATGACGACAATCAAAGCAGTAGTATTCGACTGGGGTGGGGTGTTGATTGAATCTCCAGCTAGGGGGATGTATCAATACTGGGCTGAAAAATTAGGCGTGCCTCTTGAAGAAGTGAGAAGCGTATACCGGCAACATACCGTTGAGATGCATAAAGGAACCATGAGTGAAGATGAGTTCTGGACAATCGTCCGGAAAGCTTTGAACATCGCGCCTAAGGGGTTCTCAAAAAACGAATCGCTCTATGCAAATGCTTTACGATATGCCTATAAACCCTTCCCTGAAATGTTTGCTCTTATTGAGATACTTCGCAAGCAGAATTATAAAGTGGGATTTTTATCGAATGCAGAAAAACCTATGGAACAGGTATTCAAAGAAAAAGATCTCGGAAAGCTCTTTGACGTGAAAGTCTTTTCATTTGAAGAACACACTGCAAAGCCTGAGCAGAAAATCTATGAGATTTTGTTGCAACGTCTTGAGAGAAAACCTGAAGAAGTCGTTTTTATTGATGACAAACAGGAGAATGTTGACGGTGCAGTTAAAGTAGGAATCAAAGGAATTCTTTTTAAAAGCCCTGAACAGGTGAAGGAGGAGTTGAAAGGGTTGGGCGTGAAGGTCGATTAAGAAATTGATATCGTATGAATGTTAATGAATTTGTTTTAGAGCTCTTCTCGTATCATGCTTTTATCATGATCAAAATCGGCATCATAAGAGATAAGAACCTGTATATTGTTTCTTTTCATAACAGCGAGATGTAAACGATCATTGATACGCAGAGGAAGTGGATTCTTAATCGCCCAAAAAAGATCGTCTTGGATAATGGGAAAAACTGTAAGAGCGCCCATAAGCCCACGAATGTAAGAAAAGGCGTGGGTCAGTTTTTTGAGCTCCATTTTATCATAGACTTCTGCAAGAACAAGAACTGAAGTTGCATGTTCTTCAGGATTAAGCGTATTGAGAAAAGCTGCTATTTGAGGATTACTCCAGCGTTGAATAAAAATATTGGCGTCAATAAATTTAACCATAGAAATCATCCTGGATAGCTTCTTTAAGTGTAAAGTGAATTTTCTTTCTTTTGATCTCTTCGTCAATGTCTTTGAATGCATCTTGGAGATTTTTTTTCCTTAAAGGCTGAATAATGATGCAATGGTTCTTCTTTTCCAGGAGAACACTACTGTTAAGTATAATGCCGAGTTCCTCGCGCCATTGTTTAGGAATAAAGACGTTCCCTGCCTGTGTGACCTGCGCAATTGCCATAGTGTATACTATATACAACATATAATATATAAATGTTGTTGTTTTACGATAAAAAGTTGTAAGAATGGACAGAGAGAAGAGGTCTAGAATTCTTCCATGCCAAGCTCCAGCATAAAGGTGGATTAGTGAACGAGTTCGATTTCTCGATCTTCAACTTCATCAGATCCTTTAATCAGATTCCAATCAAGTTTGATTAACTGTTTTACAGCCGGATTCTTGGTGTTTAATTTAAAGAGATCTGATTTCCCGACACGACGTGTTTTGATCACGATACCATTTTTCTCGAGATTTCCCCAAAAGGTTTGAAGTGTAGAGTAACTGACCCCTGCATTTTTGGCTATTTCGGTAAGGGGGTAGTCAAAAGCTTGATACGTAATGAGAAAATCAAGTATTCTCATTAATGGATTCTTTCCAAAAATTTCGACGAATACGGTTTCTGGTTCCATGAGGGTCCATCGCGTATACCAAGTATATAAATGTTTCTCTTTATGTTTTTATATTTCAAAAATAAGAATATTTAAAAATGAACAAGGATTCACCTCTTTGATGATCACTGAAGAAGACAAAATAAAGGCAACGATTCTGTATCATCTTCGCAGAAAGAAGATTCTTGGCGGGGTGCACACACCCTTCGACACCGTAACGTGTGGATTTCCTTCGCATCTTGGAAAAGATGTAAAAAAGATCTGCCAAGAATTGATTAAAGAGGGTTGGATTATCACAAAACCAGCTTCCTATGGTCTTCAAATCTCTTTGAATAAAGATAAAGAAAAATTAAAAGAGATAGAGATCTTCATTAAGAAAATGTTGGATATCGCCAGTGACATATGAGGTTGTAACACAAAATTCTCAAAAAAATAGGGTTTAACCCTGTCAGAGCCCTTTTGAGCCCAAAACACCTCAATCTTTAAATAATACTTAGTATATACATAGTATTACCTTGAAAATTATCAGCTTGAAGCTCGAGGACAAAATTCTGAGTGAAGTAGATGAAAGACTCATCAAAAACCGGTATAGCACCCGAACCGAGCTTATTCGTGATGCGATTCGAGAAAAATTACTGCAGCTTGAACAAGACGAGATTCTTAGAGATATTGCAAGATTACCCCCTTCTTCTAAAACCAAAGAACAGGCCCTTGAACTGCTCAAGAAACAGTGTAAGAAACAAGGAGTCAACACCATGAGAGACAGAGGAAGTATATGAATCAAACAAAACAAACTCAAGCAAACAAAAAAGCACAAGTCACCGTCTTTATCATCCTAGGCCTGATCCTCTTGATTTTGGTAGGTGTTGCATGGTATTATTTCTCAGACCAAACGCAAGTTGAAGACAAACAAAGCGAGAACTACCAAATCAAACATCAAGTTGAAGTCTATGTCCAGGAGTGTCTTGAACAAATCCTTATTCCAGGGCTGTACTTGTTTGGCCACCAGGGAGGAAGATTCTATGACGATGCGGAATTTAAACAGCCTGCTATGTTTGAGAAAAATCTCCTGACGCAGGAGCGTGTGCTTCCGTATTATGTGATCGAAGGCCAGAAGACCATGCCGCCCCTGGTTGAGATGCAGGAACAACTCGCACATTATATTGAAAAGAATCTTCCCTTATGCACGGACTGGGGCGAGTTTACTGCACAAGGAATCGTTATCCAAGAAAAAGAACCGCGGGCACAGGCCTTTATTAAAAAAGATGAGGTCACGATTGCGGTAAACTACCCTGTGCAAATTATTACAGAAGAAGGAGAGCAACTCCTTGGCGCGCTTTCAAAAACCATTCCGCTTCGATTAGGAACCATACTTGAAATTGCAGAAAAAATGAGCAATCTTATTGCTGTTGAACCTGAGAAATCGCATCTCTCTGACTTTATGAATTTGAACAAAGCATATGATGTCATAATCTCAATCATTGCGTATGATGAAGAGAGCACTGCATACTCAATCTATGACGAGAAAACCAAACTGAACAACAAGGCTCCGTTCATCTTCTGGTTTGCTGTAAAAAATACGATCAGTGAAAGACAATCACGAAGCAACACGGCACCTCGCATCAAAAATCTCAAGGATTTTACGTTAAAGAAGGGTGTAAAATTTGAGTACGAACTGGAAGCCTTTGATAAAGAAGGGGATGCAGTCCTGTTTGTTTCCGACAATCCTGAAATTCCCATCAATCCCGATGGAATCTTCAGTTTTACACCGCAGATCAAGGGAAGAAAAGCAGTGGTAATTCGAGCGAGCGACACGCGAGGATTAAGCACGCAAGAACGAGCGATCTTTTATGTTGAATAACCAACAAATGAATAACTCCCAAAGAAAGGAAAGAGGAAAGGAAAGAGTAGTTATGTGGATTTTAATAGTTTGCATGCTGTTGGCAGGGTTATCGTTCTCTACGTTCGCTCTTGAAGAGAAAGATCAACAACCACAACCCGGAGAACATCTCAGCGAACAAGATTTCAAGAACTTGAAGCCGGAAGATCAAGAGCGATACTTAACCACGCAATATACAGACCAGCTTGCAACCCTTTACTATCAAAATCATGCGAATATTGGAAAAAATGGAGCACTGGATCTGAGATACTTCAACAATCCCTCAAATGCAGGACGAGATCTGCAAGCAAGCCAGCAATATTTCCAAACTCCCGGCATGATTCAGCAAGCACGTGAGGGTGCACAATCTTATTTCAGCCAGCGCTATAAAGCAAACTATCAGTTTGATGCTTCTGCAGGAAATGTCGTCTACGATCCTGCAAAGGAAACCTTAACGTCAGGAGGAGTTCCTATCAATCTGAAGGATTATGAAAACAATCGCCAAGTAATCGGGATCACTGCTGTAGCTGATGGATTCCATATCCAATACAAAAAAGAAGATGCTGAACACACACTGGCATTGAAAGGCGACAACGTTGAAGCAACACGCATGCAGGATAACGTGCTGTTTGTCAAAGATAAACAGGGAAGAGAGCATATTATCGAGCCAAGCGGTGACGCAAAGGTTATTGTGACACAGGAAAGCATGATTGTTGAAGGACAAGCCAGCGGAACCTTGACGGTTGATGGACAAGAAATGCGCTTTGAAAATCGCGAAGGAATCTTAGGTGTTGATGCACAAGGCAATATCAAAGCAGATAATGCAGTGATGAATACGGATGCGATCTTTGTAGATGGACGCTTTCAGACCGTTGGCAAAAAAGAAGTGTACACGTATGGATTTGATGGAAAAGAAACAACCCTTGTAGATAAAAGAACGGGTGTGGGAACCATTTCACAAGGACAGTCTCGTGAAGCTGGTAAATTTGTCTTAACCCATCTCGATGCATTCAGCACCGAATCACAACATACCCCCCCTGCGGTGAGAGATGATCAAGCAGAACAGATTGCGAAAGGACTCCGAGAAAATCCACCAGGAGCATCACAAGAACAACAGGCAGAAGTTTGGATTAAAACCGATGGAGCTTCGATTAATGTCTATGTAAAGGGAAAAGTGGAAGTGCGAAACTACAAGATGGATGGATCTTTGGTTCTTGGTGCTGATCCTGACAAACCTGTGTTCACAGGAAAAGAAGATGATGCAATTTTTGATTATACCACTGACAACGCAAAAGAAAATCCAAACGAACGCTTCACCATGCAGGGGCATGCGGTCTATAAAGATCTTCAAGTTACAGCTGAGACAACCCAAGAGCATGCGAAACTGGTGAAAACACCTCCGACAACAAGAGGTCAGGATGTGTTCAGTGTTTCGTGCGAAGGATGCGAGCAAACCGCAGAGGCTGCAGTGACGATTCAAAAGCAGGTTGTGGTCTTTGGCAGGGAAGCTGCGCTGGAAAAAATACGCGATGAGCTAGAACTTGAAGAAGTGGGAGGTGAAGAGGGAATGGATCTTCCTCGTGGAAGAACCATTTTAGGAACATCTCTGACCATGGAATACTATTATGATGCAACCGAAGGAAAACTGAAAGGGGATATTCCTCAAGCAAGCCTGCAGAATCTTGCAGCATTGATGGATGTGAAAGGAACTGAGCTAGGATTTGATCATGACATCCTTACAAGAGTGGAAGGAGAAGAAACGTACCTTGGTGTTGGAAAATCAGGCATCGGACGCTATGAGGAAACTGTGAATGGAAAAACGAAAGCGGTGGGTATTGTCTTCAAAGGAAAAGATTTACTAGGAAATCCTCAGCGTTATCACACCGGCATTGATTTCGAACATTTGGATAATCAAGAATATGTAAGCCAGCTGGATCAAAGCTTTAGACTGCAAACCGGAAAGAAAGGTATGCATACGGAACTGCAAAAAGAACTGCGAACAATGTTTGATGCAGAAGCAAAAATAGGGCCTGATGGACGATGCTTGAATGAAGCATGTACAAGGGCTGTCGGAGCGTCGTTGAAACTTGCAGCTGAACAGCGGACATTAATGCAGGAAGATCTTAAAGCACAAAACGCTTTGTATCGGGCACTTGCCGCCGGAGCACGCGCAGACGGGAAATCAACCAAAGAACTCGATCGCGCAATCCTGCGCAACAAAAAAGAATTTGATCGACTTGCAGGCGAGGTTGCTGAACTCACGAGACAAGATTTGGAAGAACAGCGCCTTTTCGAAAGCCAGGCTCTGGCTGCTGAAAGAAATCAACCCTTAGAGAAGCGTCCTCATGAAGAACTTGCACAGATTGGTCAAGATAGAATAAAGGCACAGCGGATTTCTGATGACAACAACGTTGGAAAGAATCAGATTATGAGAATCAAAGCACAGATTGATGCGCTCACGAGAAGAAATGAAGAAGAAAAAGATGTTCCTCCTTGGAAATTTGCAGCGCTACGAGAAAAGATTGCTCAGATCGAAGCTCAAAATGCAGCACGCGGGGAAGAGATTATTAAGATTCAGCAGAAATACAACGGAGACTATGTAGTTCTTGCAAAGATAAGCGGCGATCTTGGAAAACATGACGATGAAATGCTCTACGCTGACCGTCTGGTGCAGGCAACAGCAGATGACGATCAAGCAAACATGCTGAGAGCAGAAGCAACACTGAAGCAGGCAGATCAAAGAAATCTTGATGAAGAAACTCGGGCAAATTTAGTCAATAAAGCACTCGCTTTTGCAAACCAGATCCAGGATCCTGTATTACGAGCAGAAACGATGAAAGGAAAACAGGAGCTGGTTGACCAAGCCATTGCACAGGCAACGTTTGAAAAACTCAATGAACAAGTTAGAGAAGTAGTCCATCAAAATTCTGAAGAAGCGCTTGAGCGAGAATATGATCTCCTTGGCCAGCTTTCCCTGTATGCCCTAGCAAAAGTTGAAGGTGTAAGTTGGGAAGAGCTCGATAAACGCTATGAAGGCATGGCTGCTGATGAAGCACGCAAACTCCGTGATGCAGCGTATGCTACCTTGCTGCTGACTAAAAAAGGGTACAGCTTAAACCAAATTCGAACAATGAGTCGTGAGCAGATGCGCGAAACCTTGGGAGAGACCTTTGGTTTTGCAGGCGAAGAAGAAAGAGGTGAACAAGATGAAATTAATCTTGGAGACATGGCGCAGTTCCACAGCAGATATCTCCGCTATGATGCGCGCATTGCAGAAGGGCATGAAATGAATGTCAACGAACTGTTTGATAGAGATATGCGCGACATTGATGATTTGATTTTGAGAACGCATAATGATCCTGCTGCTGCATACGATAAACTGGTTGAGCTTCAACAAAAATACAGCCCCACACGTGGAAAGATTGCGGACTATCAACGACTCCAGCAAGCTCTGAAAGAAGCAGAAGACAATATGATGGAGATCGGACTTACGCCTGAGCTTTCCTGGAAGGTTTCTCAACGAACCATTGGAAAAGAAGTGGGGGCAAAAGGACTTGATCTCACTGCTCCGCTTGATTTTGTAGGGCTTGCGGTGAAAGTAGGAGCAGGAGCAGTCAGACTTGCGCGAGCTGTTGACGCTGTAGAAGATGCTGTTGATGCAGTACAACTCGCAAGACGAGCTGAGAAACTAGGAACCGTTGAAAAACTCGTGAAAGTTGCAACAGCAACGGGAGATAAAATAAGACCGGTGACGCAAGCAATAGGTGCAACTGTACAACCGGTAGGTGAAGCGCTTCAACCATTGAAAAAAGGTCTGGAAGTAGTTTCTCGAGGTGTTGAAAGCGTCGTAGATTTTGCACGTAAAGATCTTGCATTTGATGGATTCAAGCCCAAGTTTGCTGATAATGCGGGCAACAATCTAGTTGATGCTCGAGCAGCATTGGTTCGTGCAACGCGGGAGGAAAATGCTGCAGAAGTTGAACGCCTGCGACAAGAAGTCCTTCCCCGCATGCAATTGATTGCAGAGGCAGAAACAGCTTACCAACAGCAACGCACAGGATTGGGCGGAGCAATGCGAAAAGTTGAAGGTCTTGGTTTAGCTGGAACACGTGAGCAGAAACAAAAAGTCTTGCAGGCTGCAGACGACTGGTTTGTGATTTCAAGAACCAGCGATGATGGAAATGAAATTCTTGGAGCTGCAAACCGTTTGAAAGAAGCAGAAAAAGAGTATGTGAAACATTTGGACATTGAAGCTGCAACCGAAACCTATTTTGAGAAATTGCTCCAAGCGAAGTTAAAGCCAGGAGAACAACTGGCAACAGCAAAACCAACGCTGATCAAGCAAGCGTTTGAGAAAGCACAAGCCTTTGCTGAAGAAGTCATGGCAAATCTTCAGGGACAGCCTGCCTTTGCTTGTTCGGTTTGTGTTATTACACCTGACGGAAGACGCGTGATCCAAGATGCAAGCGGAAATATCATTGACGAGCAGAAACTGGTGCAAGCTGCAACCGATGCACGCCACACGATTCCTGAAGCGCTTGCACAAAGCGAACCTGCAATGGGTTTGAGAGTAATGGAAGAAGCACAGCAGGGCGCACTAGGAAAAACACCGATCGATCCTTTGGGCAATGCAAAAGGAACACTCGCAAGCGCCGATGTACGAAGACCTGCAACCAGTTCGCTTGGTGAAGCGCATGCAGATATGCTTGTACAACCTGCTCCCGGAGAACCAGCGTATGCAAGAGTTGCAGAACAAGAAGAAGCGATACGCGAAGCTGCATCACGAGAGCTCGTGCAGAGAATTGTGAGAGATGAAGGAGAAGAAGCATTCCGTGTTGAAATTGTTGCGAAAGAAGAGGTTGTTCTGCCCCCGATCGCGAAAAGACCTCCTGTAGAAGATCGTGTAAAAAATAATTTAGCCCGCATAGAAGCAGAAGAGTTTGTAGATGCCTCGGGTCCTGCACGAGAAGGGATTGCTCCGATTCAACAACGACTAGAAGTCTGGGTTGATCGGG
>DUFX01000005.1 GCA_013331695.1 Candidatus Woesearchaeota archaeon | reverse complement strand
TTTCTGTTGCGCCATGAGATAAAATAACTGATTCACTACCAGCAACTCCAAGAGCAACAGCAACATGAGCTTTTGCTGTAACAGGACGGGCAAGAGACGTGCCTAGCAAATAGCGTCCTTCATAGCGCACATCGGCACGAATGGCAGGATAAACAAAATCGCGTACAAATTCATCGCGAATATCAACAACCCTTACACACTCAGCTCCGAGTGCAATCGCTTTTTCTCTTGCAGGTTCAAGTTCTTCTCCCTGCCCGACATCAGCCATGAATGCCGACACGCGAGCTTTTTTTTGGTTGATAAGCCAATGCAAAATCACCGAAGTATCCAAACCGCCGCTATACGCAAGAACAACATGTTTTCCTTCAAGATCAACCATTGCGAAACACCCCTGATACTTTTCAAATAGTTTTCAAAATGTAGCGCTGGCAAAATGATGCAAGTTTTTAAAGCTATTGTTCGAAATTTTTCAAGAAAAAGTATTATGGATTAATAAACCAGAAGAACAACTCAAGATCTCGT
This sequence comes from Candidatus Woesearchaeota archaeon, assembly GCA_013331695.1. Classification (GTDB taxonomy): domain Archaea; phylum Nanobdellota; class Nanobdellia; order Woesearchaeales; family UBA12501; genus UBA12501; species UBA12501 sp10192u. The sequence continues at coordinate 2,384 of DUFX01000005.1, read as the reverse complement.
GCAATATTTCGCCTGCAACTCGTGTGCAAACTGGTGAAGATACGGATTAAGAATGCGGTCAAAACGTTGAGCAATGATGCCTCCTTCAAGCTGGGGTAAACGATGCTCCTGTTCGGCAAACGCTCGTGCAGGAGGAACAAGTCTCCGAATATATTCCTGAACAACAGGCCCCAGCTCGCCCATTACACGCAGGGTGCTCCGTTCATGATTCGCATCAAGATCAAGATCAACAGGCAAAGCAACACAGGCATACGGCAGATCAAGTTGGATTGCCATACTTGCTTCAGGACAGAGCGTCATACCGACAACATCTGCACCTTGTTGTGCTCGAACGTATCCTTCAGCTTGGGTTCCAAATCGGTCGCCAGGAATGCAGACATAGGTTCCTGATCGATGAAGGCAATGAAAACGATTTTCACCTTCCCCTACCAGATCTCTTCCAACATCACTAAGCAGGTCACACAACTCTTTAGAAAAAGCAGGAACGCCTGCATGGTGTACAACGAATCCGATGCCAAACAAATTATTGTCGCGTCCACTCTGGTCATTGTAAGTATCAGGAATAACAAGATCTTTCACGTGAATTTTTTCTCCCCGCAAACTCCCAACAGCACTAAATGCAACAACCGCAGTTGCACCCAGCATTTTTGCAGCAATCAGATTTGCAGCATATTGGGTTCTACTGGGACCATAACGCACCGAGTCATCCGTATCTCTGCCATGCCTGGGAATAAAGATAAGATCGTCTGACACACGGCAGTCAACAAAACCATCTCCAAAACCGTTGTAATACTCCATAACCAATTGACTGTCAAATCTTGTCCATGCTGCATCGTGAAATTGAGGATCATCTTGAATGCCAGAACCGCCGATGATTGCAAGTTTTCCCATGCGTGCCGGCAAAAAGAACGAACTTATAAAGATTTAGGTGATGAGTTAATAGAATGGTGAGTCTATAGGATCGCGAGAAGACAAGAAACTTTTTATAAACGCCAACAAAAGCTGAACTATGCCTCCCGAAACACACGTTCTCGATCCGCCGTCGATCCTCTTCCCTTATGATAAGGTCCGCAATGAACAGAGTGATATGATTGCCTGTGTGCTAGAAGCAGTCCAGGAACGCAAACACACCCTTATTCATGCACCAACAGGACTTGGAAAAACTGCAGCAACGCTTGCTCCGCTTCTCAGCAAAATCCTCAGTCCAGAGTTTAAAGATAAAAAACTGACCATTTTCTTCCTCACCTCGCGCCATACCCAGCACAAACTTGCGCTCGACACGCTCCGCCTCATTAAAGAAAAATACAACATCTCGTTTGATGTGGTAGATCTCATTGGCAAGAAACTTATGTGCCTGCAACCAGGAGCAAACCTCCTGCAGGGCACTGAATTTAATGAGTATTGCAAATCCGTGCGGGAAGATAAATCCTGCGAGTTTTATGTCAATGTGCGGGAATCGGTCTTCAAACTTACCCCGCATGGACACAAAGTGGTTGACGATCTTAAGACTATTCTTCCCATCCATGTCGAAGTCTTGATGGAAGCCTGCAAAGAAGACAAGGTCTGCCCCTATGAAATTACTGCAGAAATTGCGAAGGACGCACGTGTGATCATTGCAGATTATTATTATCTCTTTCATCCCAGTATCCGCGAACGTTTTTTCTCAAAAATTGGCAAAGAACTGGAGCAGGCGATTATTATTGTGGATGAGGGGCATAATTTGCCAAGCAGAATACAGAAAGTCATGACCTCCATGCTTACCACTAATATGATCAAGTATGCGATTAAAGAAGCAAAAAAATATGGATACACTGAACTGATTGAAAAACTCCAGATTCTGCAGACGATTTTCCTCAACATAGCCCAGGGGCTTTCCTTTGAATTTGGAGGACAACGAGAAAAACTAGCAAAAAAAGAGCAGTTCATGCAGCCCCTTGCCGCCAAACTGGATCAGGAGTATGATGCATTCATTGATGAAATGGAAGTGATTGCTGACGCCGTGCGTATCTTACAGAAACATTCATTTATCGGAGGCATTGCACAATTCCTCAAAGCATGGAAAGGACAGGATGAAGGTTTTGTGAGAATTATGAATCTGGAACCCAGCAAAACAGGACCGGTGCTGAAACTTTCGCATCGATGCTTGGATCCGTCTCTTGTTGCGAAAGGGGTTATTGAACAAAGCTATGTCACCCTGATGATGAGCGGAACCCTGCTTCCAACGGAAATGTACAAGGATCTGCTCGGTTTTCCTGAATCAGCAAAGGAATATACGTTTGATAATCCGTTCCACGAAAACAATCGGCTTGCCATCGTGATTCCTAAGACAACCACTAAGTTTAGTATGAGAAATGACCAGCAGTTTTCTGCTATTGCAGAGATCT
>DUFX01000054.1 GCA_013331695.1 Candidatus Woesearchaeota archaeon | reverse complement strand
AAGTCAAAAAGCGGGATGGAAACATTGTTCCCTTCAGCAAAGAGAAGGTTGTCAATGCTATTTTTAAAGCTGCTGAATCGGTTGGCGGAAAAGATAAAGAACGTGCAGAACAGCTTGCAGACCTGGTCGTTCAAAGCCTTGAAAAAAAGCTGGAAAAGGCCAATACTCCTGTTCCTGGAGTTGAAGATGTGCAAGACACGGTAGAAATTGTTTTGATTGAACAAGGCCACGCTACCACTGCAAAAGCATTCATCTTATACCGGCAAAAACGGAGAGAAGAACGAGATACTAAGTCAGCAATTATCGGAGGAAAAATTGACAACACTGATATTGATGTGAACGGACTCAAACTACTTGAAAAACGCTATCTTGCAAAAGATGAAGCAGGTAAAGTTCTGGAAACACCCTCCGATATGTTTCAGCGTGTTGCAAAAGCGATCGCGTCGGTTGACAAAAAATATGGAAAAACGCCTGAGCAGGTCAAGCAAATCCAAGACGCATTTTACGAACTCATGCGCAATCTTGAATTTATTCCCAGCAGTCCTATTCTGATGAATGCAGGAACCAAACAGCAGCAGCTTTACTCTTGTTTTGTCTTGGGCATTGAAGATTCGATGGAAGGAATTTTTGAGCCGCTCAAAACTGCGGCATTAATCCACCACACGGGAGGCGGGACAGGATTTAACTTTACTCATCTCAGACCTAAAGGAGATTCCATTCTTTCTTCAACAGGAGCAACCACCGGTCCTCTTTCGTTTATGAAAATCTTTGATGCAGCAACGGATGCCATCAAACAAGGAGGAAAACGACGCGGTGCAAACATGGGCATCATGCGGATTGATCATCCTGATATTCTTGAATTTATCAATGTAAAAGCAGACGGCAAGACCATGAACAACTTTAACCTCTCAGTGGGATTAACCAACAAGTTCATGCGTGCAGTCAAATCCGACTGGGATATCGAACTCATTAATCCGAGAACCAATCAGCCTGTCAAAAAGGTTTCTTCCAAATCCTTGTTTGACAGTATTGCAACGCTTGCCTGGAAGCGTGGCGATCCTGGTGTTATTTTCATTGACCGACTTCAAGAACAAAATCCAACACCTCATCTTGGCCAACTGGACAGCACGAGTCCGTGCGCTGAACAGCCTCTGCATGCCAATGAGGGTTGTGTGCTTGGCTCCCTGAATCTCACTCGAATATTCACACCGGTGCCTTCTGACAAAATTTACGATAAAGTTGAAGACAAAATCAACTGGCCGAAGCTTCAGAAAATGGTGCACACTGCTGTGCATTTCTTAGACAATGCGATTGATGCCAACCAATTTTTGAATCCCAAGCTTAAGGAAGCAACGTTGCAGACACGCAAGATCGGCTTGGGCATTATGGGATTTGCTGACTTGCTCTTTATGCTTGAAGTTTCGTATAACAGCGATGAGGCTGTTGCGCTGGGAGAAAAGATCATCAGGTTTATTCAAACTGAAGCAAGGTCTGCGTCTGCTCAACTTGCCGAGGAACGGGGCGTCTTTCCTGCTTGGGAAGGAAGCATCTATAATCCAGGAAAGGATGGCCAAGAAAAAGAAAAGATCAAGCTTCGGAATGCAACGCTGACCTGCGTAAGCCCAACCGGTTCTATCAGTATTATTGCAGGCGTCAGTGCTTCACTTGAACCCAATTTTGCCTTATGCTACAGCATGAAAGTCCTGGGAAGTGAATTAGTCCGTTTGAATCCGGTGCTTGAACAAAAACTCAAAGATGAGAAACTCCATACCCCTTTGCTGATGAATGAAATCGCCAAAAAAGGTCTTGGCGGTGTGGACTTGCCCCGCAAATTCAAGAAAGTCTTTGTCACAACCAATGAAATTGATCCTGAGTATCACATCAAAATGCAGGCCGCATTCCAGAAGCATGTGGACGGCGCTGTTTCAAAGACGATCAATTTCCCTCATGGCTGTTCGGTTGAAGACGTTGCGCAAGCATATTTACTGGCATGGGAGCTTGGATGCAAAGGCATTACGATTTACCGAGATAACAGTTTAGATCAGCAGGTTATTGAGAAGGCGATGTGATGGGTGGTAGGTTGCCTGAGGTCGGAGGCGGGTTGGTCGAAGCTCTATATTCTAAAAAGGTGTTTGGATTATATACTTTGATCAGCGAAGGGATGCCCAGTTGTTCAAGAACTCCCAGGACTTCAGTTCGCGTATAAAATCGTATCCCTGCCTCCCGTCCTCTTTGATATGCTTCGCGGAGTGATGCTCGTGTTTCCTGCCCGAACATAGACCCAGCTGTCAGGATGTATGGGGGTGTTTAAGAGGGTTGTTTCCACTAAAAGACTCTCAGCTTGTACCATCCTTGAGGGGATTCCTGTGTGCTATTTAAGCTTTGCCCCCTCTGAGTCACGAATAACAACCCGAATAACCATCTTTGTTAATCCTCTTTTAATCATATATTCCATACGCTAAATCTTTTTATAGGATAATCTTATTGAACGCTCTGAGAGGTGGGTAGATTCGTGGTCACCAAGATTGTGAAGCCTATTGCAGTACAAGGTGAACAAGGCAGGGAAAAGCTTGGACTTGTGCATCTGGTTACAGGAGACGGCAAAGGAAAGACAACATCTTCTCTTGGCTTAGCTTTGCGCGCCATCGGCACCGGATATAAAGTGTATATGATTCAGTTTCTGAAAAGTGGGGGAACCGGAGAGCTGTATGCAGCAAAATACCTTCCTGATTTTGTCATTGAACAATTTGGCGTTGATGCACTGCGTGAAAAGCAGAAAAAACAAACGTCGCTGGGCTTCTTTGATGAAGAAACAACCGACACCACAGGAAAGTTTATTTTTCAGCCGGACCTTGAAGAAAAAGATGCCGCACTTCTTGGTCTTGCCCATGCACAGAGAATCTTAGAAAATGCAGCGTATGATGTTCTGATTCTGGACGAAATCAACTGCGTACTCGATAAAGGCCTTATTCCACTGGGCGAGATCCTTGCGCTGATCCGCAATCGCGGGAATACTGAATTGATTTTAACCGGACGTGACGCTCCCAAAGAACTGTATGAGCATGTTGATTATATTTCTCAGGTAGAACGGATTAAGCACCCCTGGCAGAAGGGCATTAAGGCGAGACGGGGGATTGAGTATTAGAGTGAGTATTGCGTGTTCTGATCCCATTAACTATTTAAATGGCTGTTATTCCTTGCTTTCTTCATTGGGACCATCGTATAACCAGGCTATTATTGCCGGCTCCAGTACTGGAGCGATGAGACGCAAGTCGATGACCAAGCCTGTTGTATCGTTTTCCTGAAGAAACCGGTAGATTGGGGTTCAAATCCCCATGGTCCCATTTTTTAGTTCTGTTTCCGAGCGAAGCGAAGGAAACCTCTGGTAGGAGATGATAAGAACCTGGGTTCTTATGTGGTAATCCCCATGGTCCCATATTCTTTTTTGATTTTCTAAGAAATCTCGAACTCTATCTTAATGTTAATCGGCCACTCTTCTTCTGCTCAGCCTTCGTCTTCTCAGTCCCATGCGTCACATGCTGTTTTGATTCAAGTGCCATCTCTTTCAAAGCTTCTTTCTGCGGTCCGGGTCTTTGTTTCTGGAAGTACAACAAAACTAAGGTAATTGCAGCCAAGAGGCCAATCAAAGCAAGCACCATCACTGCTTTCACCTTGCCTGAAGGTTTCCAAGGTTCTGGTGCTTCCTGCCTTTTCAAAGGAACGCGTTCAACTTTTTCTTTCGGCGTGATAAATACTTTTACTTCTCCTTTTTCACCCGGCAGGATATTGACACTTTGGTTTTCAAGCGTAACTTCATAGAGTGTATCTTCGTTGACATTCTCAATAATGACCGGAAGCAGGGTTTTTCCATCGATGTCAATCTTCATGCGGTCTGCTTTTGCTTCGGGAACTTTTGCAGGCTGTTCAAGATTTACTGCAGGAACGCTGATTTCATACTTTGTTGAAAGACCGTAGATTCCTGCAACAAACAATCCAAGGATAACAAACAATAATACATAAATAAGCGCTTTTTTCCAAAATTTTGGGAACTCCTTCTTAATCTTTAGTTCTGGTTTTTCTTCTTTCTTCTCTTCTTTTTTCTTTTTGTCTTCAGCAGTTGCTAAGGCTTTTCTTCCTGCTGTGATAAAGGCTCGTGCTTCGGTTTCCGTTGCTCCTGCAAGTCCTTTGCGTTTTCGCCATGAGACAATTAACGCAATAATAAAAATGAGCAATACAAGTATCCATAACGCTCCCACAACAATCAGTGCAGAGATATAGTACTTATACGAAGGCCAAGTTGTGTAAATCTCAATAATAATGGTTTCCTGTCTGATATTTCCTTCGTCCTCTTTAATATCGACGATAAATCGGTACTTGCCAGTCTCTGCATCTTGTGATCGAACGGTAAAGGCTTCCTGCTGGACAGCTCCAGGAGCAAGTTCAACAAGGCTGTTGCTGACCGTCAACCACGGCAGATCAAAGTCTAATCCCACACTAATCGGTTGCTGGCCTTTATTGCGCAAGATGAGCGGAACCATTACTGGATCAGGCTGTTGTTTGATGTACACCAAGTTGTCTGAACCTTCTAAGTTGGTGGTATCAATATATACAGTGCGTGTTGCTTCATCAACACGGGGTTTTTGTGTGAAGTATAAACCGGCGATCATTCCTTCAGTCAACAAGAGAAGAATCAAGAGCACCACAAAGATCCATTTCCAGGTGTTCTTTGCCTCATCTCCCGGAGGAAGTTGTATTTCAGCAGCTTTCTTGTCGTCTTTTACTTCTTTTTTCGTTTCTATCGTTCGCGGTGCTTGTGCTTTCTTCTTTTTGTAATAGATGACTCCTAAAACAACTAAAATAATCAGTAAGATGACTAAGATTGCTAATGCACGGATCATTGCCATGCCTGGTTCTTCGATGATCTCCTCTTCAGGCAGTTGTTCAGTTTCTTCAACAGGCTGTTCGGGCTGCTCCTGTTCAACTTCCACACTTTCTGCTCCTTCTTCAGGCAGTTCGAGTTCTTGCTGGGGTAGATAGACTTGATAATAATACACTGCACCTAACAGCACCGCTAAGAGTAAAATCACAACGATCAATAACCCCATTAAATAGGGTTTTCTCGGGTCTTCCAATCCTTCCTGCTGAGAAGCTAAGAGCGGTTCAAGATGTTTAGATTTTCTTTTTACGTCAACTTCTTTTGCCCCTTCTATACCTTCTGCTGGTGCAGGTTCTTCCCCTTTTCTTCGTGCAAGCACCACACCTGCTCCGACGATAATCAAAAGCATAATCAGTGCAACACCACCTAAGACCCAGAGCCACGTTGTATCTTGTGGCCAGTCTTCAGGAGGAAGCGGAACTCCATTTTCATCGCAATAGACAACCTGCACAGGAATCTGTATTTGCTGAGCAAGGTCGCCCAGCTGGCTTT
>DUFX01000057.1 GCA_013331695.1 Candidatus Woesearchaeota archaeon | reverse complement strand
CTGCTTAACTAACTTTCTCAACACCCTTAAAGTCCTTGGACGAGTCAGCTTGGCAACTTTAATTAACTCAGCAAAATAATGCCTCTTCAAATCTAGAAATACGTCTAGAACCTTTATTTCCGCCAAGCTTAATAGTGTATGATTAACGTACATATCGGTACAAATAACGTACACATATTTAAAGCTTACGATTTTGAACGCCAACGCCCCCAACGTACGAGGAAAACTCCCTTAATTCTTCTTGTCTCGCTCTGCTCGGGTTCTGTTATCACCCATTCATTTCAGAAAACTCCGGCAGTCCTACCTTCTCGACGCTGAAAAACTCTTTCGCTGCGGCTCAAGCCCCGCTGTGCTCCTCCCCCTTCCGTTCGCCGCCCCTGGAATTAATTTCATTAATGCCGAGTATCCTCAGCCTGTAGGCTGAGGTTTTTGATTTTTTGCCCTTCGGGCATCGTTGCACTAAAAATCAACCTTCCAAGTATTCGAGAGAATAGAACTGGAATTCCGATCTTAAGCTGATGTGGAACTTGGATTTTTTTCCAGTTCCTTCTTCGAACGCCAAAAGAAGTATCCAAGAATGCCCATGGTAACGATAGGGGTAATAAAGCTGGGAATATGAAGACCAAAGCTTTCTGCAAGCATAATGGAACCCAGCACAAAGATCGAATACATCGCACCATTCTTCAGCAGTTTGTATTTCTTCACCCGTTCAATATTTCCAACCGTAACCTGCCGGACAACAATCGCTCCGAGGCCATTGCCAATCAAGATAAGCGGAATCGCAAGGGTAAATGCAAACGCTCCTAAAACACCGTCAATCGAAAACGTTGCATCAATCACTTCCAAATATAAGATTTTGCTGATGTCGCTGATATGGCCTTTGCCGTGCAGCATTTCGTGCTCCATTTTTTCAGCATTCTGCTTAAATCCGTGCGTAATGAAAAACGCAGTTGAACCAATCACAGCACTAAATGCCATGAGTGGATGTTTTTTGAGCGCAAACCAGGTTACCAGAGCAAGAAGAATCGAGACAACTGCATAAAACCAAACAGCCTGCCGTTCAAAAAATCGTTCTGCATGCAGACCATAGACTTTCGGTTCCATAAAGAGCCAGTGAAAAAAGAGAAAGACTAAGAAGATACCGCCGCCTGCAAGAAGAATGGGAGCTGAGGCTTCAATTGCTTCAATCGCAGCAGGATTTGAACTAAAGGTTGCTGTGAAGGCACCGATAAATCCCAGGGACGGCGTTGTCCACCAGATGATAATCAAGGGAAGAATACCACGAATGATAAAAACGGCAAATAAGATTCCCCACAGCAAAAACCAGCGCCGTGCGCGTTGGCTCATGGTGTGCAAAACTTCTGCATTAATGACTGCATTATCGAGGCTGCTTACCGTTTCAAATAAGCAGAGACCGAAAACCGTCAGGATCATGGAAAGATAGTCAAGGGTCATACTGAAGTAAAAATAGGGAGCGATATTTAAAGATTTGTTTAAGAAACGGGTTTAAGAAACTGAAAACTAATTACTCTTCTGATTCTCCATTCTCAACACGGTTTTCAACGACGCAATGGCAACCTCAACCATATCATTCGTCGGCTTTCTCGTTGTAATCTTCTGCGTCAGCATCCCGGGCCACACCAGCATGCGAAAAAACCGATTCTTGCTGTGGTATTTTCCAACGACCTTCAGCAGTTCATAGGAAATTCCAGCGATCACCGGCAAGAGCAAGAGGCGGAGCCCTAATTTCGACCAGAATCCGAACGTGCTGGGAATAAACGTGTACACAAACACACTCAAAATCAAGACAATCAAAATGAAACTCGTTCCGCACCGAGGATGCTCAGGAGAAAACTTCTGTACATTTTTCACTGTCAATGGCAGTCGTGCTTCGTAGCAATGCACAGCCTGATGTTCAGCGCCGTGATATTGAAATAACCGACGAATATCCGCGATGAATGAGAGTATCTTCAAATAGATGACAAAAATAAGAATGCGTACAAGGCCGTCAATCAAATTAAACAGCCAGTAGTGTTCTTTGACAAAAGGACTTTTTGATCCAATAAACTGCGCAATGAGCAGAGGAAGAAACTTGAACAAGACAATGGCAAAACCCAGAGCAAGGACAAAGGTAATCACTAAATCAAAGGTTGACAACTCTTCTTTTTTGCCACCTTCATCCTCGGTTCCGTCGTCGAGTGCTTCATTTGCAGAATAATTCAAGGCTCGAAAACCAACGATCAGCATTTCAAAAAGATAAATGATCCCGCGAAGAAATAAGATGTTGAGCCAGGAGTGACGCTCGAGAAGCGAAGAAAGGGTTTCTTTTTGAACAGCAATTTTTCCGTTGGGCTTCCGCACCGCAATAGCCAAATGTTTTTTAGAACGAATCATGACGCCTTCAATAACTGCCTGACCGCCGGCGCTCAAAAGTTCAGGATTTTTTTCTGACCTTTTTTTTGGCTTTTGAGCCGTTGATGCAGGAGGTTGAGGCTTTCGTTTCATGATCGGAAACCCTTCGTGATTAGCGTAAGAATCCCATAAACCAGAACACCCAACAGCACAAAGAATACCACAGGACTTCCGCTTGAACCGGTTGTATCAACCGAAGCTGCTCCGGTTGCACCGGTTAAATCGACTTTGTTAAAAAGAACAAATAAGAGGCCAACGATGCCAATAATCAATCCCACCACCAACGTCTTGCGATGCTCAGTTTTCATATCCTACCACCTTTATCTACCTGGAACAGGTAAGGTAATAAAAACTATAAAAAGGTATTGAAGATAAACAACGCCGAGACAAAATTCGCAACATTTATAAAGGCAAGGCGTTCCCAAAGTAGTATCCGGATGATTGATGACGGTTAGCCGCTCTGGCATGACCTGAATGAGGAGATTACACTTCTCTTGATCAATCACTCCTGACGAAATGACATAACACTCAATCCGATGACTGACAAGGAGGAACAAGAACATGGCAGACAAAATTGAACTCGCGCTTCAAGCAGTAGAAGCAGCAAAAACAACAGGAAAACTCAGAAAAGGTTCTAACGAAGTAACCAAAGCACTGGAACGAGGACAGGCAAAACTCGTCGTGTACGCACAAGATGTTTCTCCCAAAGAAATTATCTTGCACCTTCCTCTTCTTGCAAAAGAAAAGAATGTTCCCTGCGTTGAAGTAGGAACCAAAGAAGAACTTGGAGCAGCTGCAGGATTAAATGTAGGAACTGCCGCAGTAGCAGTGGTCCAAGAAGGCAATGCAAAAGATCTTATTAAAGAATTAGGACGTATGGCATAATAAGGATTAAGGATTTCGACACGATAAACGATAATCAACTGAGTGATACTCCATGACAAAAATCAAAATGAGTGAACGGGGAAGACACCGTGACGCTCCGCAAGGCGGACAGCCAACCGAAGAAACACGCGGAAAGGTGTTTTATACCGAAGCCTATCCTGCTCGTGTTGAAGAGTTTATTGACCGAACCGGCGCCCAGGGAGAAGCAACGCAGGTCCGTGTGAAAATTCTTGAAGGAAGAGAACGAGAAAAGATTTTACGACGAAACGTCAAAGGACCGGTGCGAATTGGAGATATTGTCATGCTCAGAGAAGTTGAATTTGAAGCAGCACCCTTGAACAGAAAACAAAGTAAAAAAACTAAAGAATGAAAAGAATTAAAGAAAATAAAGTAAAGAATAACGAAATAAACATAAAACATCGGCGGGTAAGGAACTATGAAATGCACGTTTTGTGGAAGTGAACTTGAAAGGGGAACCGGCAAGATGTTTGTCTATACCGATGGAAGAGTTGCTTATTATTGTTCTCACAAATGCGAAAAAAACGAATTAAAACTCAAGAAACGTGCACGAGATACGCGCTGGACTGATGCGTACCGCAGAGAAAAACAGATGGCACTTTCTGAAAAAGCAGGAAAAAAGAGCGAAAAAGAGACAAAACAATAAAAAGAGCAGAATAATAAAAAGAATAGAAATAACTCAAAACCTCAGATCACCATGATTGAACGAACCTTAGTCTTGTTAAAACCTGATGCAGTAGAGCGCGGTATTTCTGGACGCATCATTGCCCGCTTTGAAGATGCAGGTTTAAAGATTGTCGGTATGAAGATGATCTGGATTGATGCAGAATTTTCTAAAAGGCATTACGCTGAACATGTGCATAAATCATTTTATCCGACCTTGGAAGCGATGATTACGATGGGTCCAGTGATTGCCTTGGCCCTCGAAGGAGTTGAAGCAGTAGCGCTGGTGCGAAAAATGGTAGGACATACTGAACCCAAAACTGCTGCACCGGGAACCATTCGGGGAGACTTTTCCCATGTCAGCATCCACTATGCCGACGCTAAGGGAATTGGTGTAAAAAATATCATTCATGCTTCTGATTCAGTCATCAATGCAAAAAAAGAAATTGAACTCTGGTTCAAAAACGAAGAACTGCACACCTATAAGAGTGTACATGATGTGCATACCATTGCATGAATAAAAAACAAACAATAACAAACCAAAAATACAAAAGACACAAAAACAATAAAAAGAAAATCATGAGGAAATGAGGGGTTGCGTATGGGAGAAAAGATTGTTGACAAGGTCATGAGGCTTGCAAAAATCCCCAAGAAAATCCGCAATATTGCTATTTGTGCGCACATTGACCACGGAAAAACAACCTTCAGCGACAATCTTCTTGCTGGCTCAGGCATGATGTCTGAAGAGCTTGCGGGAAAAGCACGGCAGCTTGACTTCCACCAAGACGAGATTGAACGGGGAATTACGATTGATTCTGCATCCGTTTCGATGGTTCATAATTGGGAAGGAGAAGAATATCTCATTAATCTTATTGACACTCCCGGCCACGTTGATTTTGGCGGCAANNACTCCCGGCCACGTTGATTTTGGAGGAGACGTTACCCGAGCCATGAGAGCGGTTGATGGGTGTATTGTTCTGGTGTGTGCAAGCGAAGGCATCATGCCTCAAACAGAGACGGTTCTTCGACAAGCACTTCGAGAACGAGTAAAACCCACTCTGTTTATCAACAAAGTGGACCGCCTGATTAAGGAACTTCAACTGACCCCCGAGGCTATGCAGGAACGATTTATTAAAATTATCACCGAAGTCAATAATCTTATTGATAGAATTGCAGAACCAGAAATTGCAGAAAAGTGGCACGTCAATGTCATGAATGGCAGTGTTTCTTTCGGAAGTGCATTTCATAACTGGGGAATGTCCATTCCGTTCATGAAGAAAAAAGGATTGTCTTTCAAAGAAGTTATTGATGCGTATCAAGGCACTGCAGGAGATGAATGGAAAGCGCTTGCAAAGAAAGCGCCGGTTCACGAGTGCGTTCTCAACATGGTTATTCAGCACCTTCCTGATCCAGAAACTGCACAGAAAATCAGAATTCCAAAAATATGGAGAGGAGACTTAGAAACAGAACAAGGAAAAGCCCTTGTCAACTGCGATCCCAACGGGCCGGTCAGTTTCATTATTACAAAGGTTGTTGTTGATCCGCAGGCAGGAGAAATCTCTGCAGGGCGCTTGTATGCAGGAACCATGAAAAAAGGCATTGAAGTTTCTCTGCTCAATGCAAAAACCAAGGCAAGAATCCAGCAGGTCTTTATTTACAACGGAGCAAAACGTTCTATTATTGATGAAGTTGCTGCAGGAAATATTATCGGCATTGCAGGCGTCAAGTCTGCACCCGGAGAAACGATCACCACTGCAATCGATGGAGAACCCTTTGAACAGATTAAACACCTTTTTGAACCGGTGGTTACGAAATCTATTGAAGCAAAAAGCCCCAGCGACCTTCCTAAATTGATTGAAGTCCTTCGTCAAGTACAGAAAGAAGACCCCTGCATCAAAGTTGAGATTAATGAAGAAACCGGGGAGCACCTGATCCGCGGGATGGGAGAACTTCACTTGGAAGTTATTGAAAACAGGATTAAAACAGAAAAAGGCGTCGAAGTCGTTACTTCCAATCCCATTGTCGTCTACCGAGAATCAATAACGAAAAAAACACCACAGCCATTTGAAGGAAAATCACCCAACAGACACAACAAACTCTATTTTATCGTCGAACCTGTTCCTGAAGCGGTTGCTGAAAGAATCAAAAAAGAAGAGATTCCGGAAGGACGCGTCAAGAAAAAAGATGTTAAATTCAGAGATAAATTTGTTGAAGCCGGCATGGAGCTCAAAATTGCTGATAAAATCAAGGATGTCTACCAAGGAAATATCTTCATTGATGGAACGCGAGGTATTGTGTACATCAATGAGATTATGGAACTCGTGCTTGATATGTTTGAAGAAGTGATGCGGTCAGGTCCGCTTGCACGCGAACCAGGAGTTAATATTATGGTAACGATGGACGATTGTAAATTGCACGAAGATGCCATTCACCGAGGACCTGCACAAATGTACCCTGCGGTGCGCGAGGGTATCCGCGGAGCTATGCGCGACGCCGGTGCTGTTTTGTTTGAACCCAAACAGCTCATGCTCTTTGAAGCGCCTGAAGAATACATGGGAGAGCTTTCTAAATTAATTTCGAACAAGCGCGGTCAGTTGTTGGATATGACTCAGAATCAAGGTATGATTCAAGTGAAATGCAAGATGCCAGTTGCAGAAATGATTGGCTTGTCGAATGACCTGCGTTCAGCAACAGGAGGACGAGGCATGTCTTCAGTGATTGACCAGATGTTCGAACGTATGCCGTTCGAACTGCAGGATAAGATTATTGGCCAGATCAGGCAACGTAAGGGTTTGAGTGAGAATCAGTAAACGTCATCTTGTCATTTCTTTTTGGTGTTGTAATTTTCAGAAAGTTTTGAGCGTCCAATCAGGCATAGAGGATCGTAAAACAAATTGATGGGATTGCAGGTCAGTTTCAGCAAACCGAAGCAAAGACCGACTGCCAATTTCAAGCTGAACAAATTTATAACTGCCGTATGCTGCTGGCCAGTTTACTACCGGAATATCCACTAACCCATCGATACTTGAAGGAGTCATACTCGGGGTTGTTGATGCGGGCTTATTTTTAAGGCTTTTCTTGTTCAATGAACCCACACCACCATTCACCCACCACTCACAGAACTTGACTTCTGGCCGCGAACAGCAACCGGCCAACAACTCTTACCCTAAACCCCACCCTATAGCCCCTTCTCTCGTTTTATAGCCTCGAAGAGCAAAACATTTTTAAATAGGCGCAATTTATCGTTTCATTCTGTGGAAATAGCTGAGATGGCGTATTTCTGCGAATAAAGCTCAAAAAGCTCATATTTACTAAAAATAAGGACGAATAAGCCGTTATAGAAGGAGGGAAACTACATGGCAAAAAATAAAACACACATCAACCTGGTATTTATCGGTCACGTTGACCATGGTAAATCTACAACCGTGGGTAGATTGCTCTATGAAACAGGAAATGTTGATGAAACAGCCCTCAGAAAACTGAAAGAAAAGGCTATCGAACTGGGTAAACCGGGTTTCGAGTTTGCTTATGTTATGGACAACCTCAAAGAAGAGCGAGAACGAGGAGTTACTATCGACCTTTCTCACAAGAAATTTGAAACTGACAAATACTATTTTACGATTATCGACGCCCCTGGGCACAAAGATTTCATTAAAAACATGATTACCGGAGCTGCACAAGCTGACGCAGCTGTTCTTGTTGTTGCTGCAAACGACGGCGTCAATGCTCAAACCAAAGAACACGTGTTCTTGGCAAGAACCTTGGGAGTCGCACAAATGATTGTTGCAATCAACAAAATGGATATTTCTGGTGTTGACTGGAGCGAAACACGCTTCAACAAAGTCAAAGATGAAGTGACTGCACTGTTGAAAAGCGTCGGCTACAAAACCGATCAGATTCCCTTTATTGCTACCGCATCCTTCCCAGGCCACAATGTTACAAAACCATCAGACAAAATGCCCTGGTTCAAAGGAAAAACACTGTTGGAAACCATCAATGGCTTGAATCCTCCTGAAAAACCAACACAATTACCCTTCAGAATGCCGATCCAAGATGTCTATAACATCACCGGTATCGGTGTTGTTCCTGTGGGACGTATCGAAACAGGAATTTTGAAAGTGAACGACAAAGTGATTATTGTTCCTGGACGGGAAGGCAAGGGAGTTCCTGGTGAAGTGAAATCGATTGAGATGCACCATGAACAATTGGCCATGGCCGAACCTGGAGACAACGTAGGTCTTTCTGTACGAGGTATCGGAAAGAAAGATATCACACGCGGAGATGTCATGGGACACCCTGCGACTCCTCCAACTGTTGCAACTGAATTTACTGCTCAATTAGTTGTGTTGAATCACCCCACCGTGATTACCAAAGGGTACACGCCGGTATTCCACATCCACACAGCACAAGTTGCCTGCCAGTTTATTGAGATTGAAAAGAAACTCAATCCTGCAACCGGTGAAGTCTTAGCAACCAATCCCGACTTTATCAAGAATGGAGACGCTGCTATTGTCAAGATCAAACCTATCCAGCCTTTGGTTATTGAAAAACAAAAGGAAATCCCTCAACTGTCGCGATTCGCTATTAGGGATTCCGGAGCTACCGTTGCTGCAGGAATGTGCATTGATCTGGTGAAGAAAGCTTAAGATCTTTCTTCTCTTTCATTGTTTTATAACAATGCATGATGAATGCAATTTATCATGTGGCACGCAAAACCAACCCGGTGAAAAACTCGAAGTTGCAACTTGAAGTTGCTTATGATTTGGTGAACACCTATGCAAAAAGCAAGAATCAAACTGGCATGCACGGAAATTGAAAAGATCAACCAGGTCTGCGCGTATATCAAAGGAATTTCCGAGAAAACGGGTGTGCTGATGCGCGGTCCTATTCCTCTTCCTACGAAAAAATTAAAACTGACGACACGTCGTTCTCCTTGCGGCAATGGAAAAGCTACGTGGGAGCGCTATGAAATGCGGGTGCATAAACGACTGATTGATTTGGGTGTTGATGAGCGTGCTCTGAGACTGGTAATGCGTGTTCCTATTCCTGACGGCTTGAATATTGAAATTGAGATGATGGAAGATTAAGGGTTTCTGATTTTTGAGCGTTCATTTCTTAAGAGTTCTTAAGGCGATGCATTCCACATGAGTTGAAAGAATTTTTCGTATGATTCTGCTGCTTCTTGTTGATGGATTAAAACGCCCAACGGTTTATCGCTCCAGATAATGATGCCAATTTTATCATTCCTAATGATGGTTTCTGTTAAGGGTTCAAAACCAAGGCTGGTAAATTTATAGGTTGCTTGAGGGTATTTATTGACATCACACCACTGCCTCAGCGATTCGTTGAAAAGAAGTTTTGCCGAAATGTCTTTCTGAGCTCTTTTTTTATGATAACTCACCCACCATTTATCACCTAACATGAGCGATTTTACTGACGAGCCAAAGGTGTGATGTTCGTTTCCTCCTGCTTCTAAGAGTTCAAGAAGCAGTTCTTTGATTCCCCGAATACCGCGAAAGGTAACAATTTCTGGTTTTGCTTTTGCGAGGTTTTGCTTGAGCAACAGTTCAGGGATGATTGCTTCAAAACGCTCCTTTTTTTCATTGAGAACGTCAATAATATGGCGAGGGTTTACAGCTTGATACTGATTTCTCTTTCCCTCTTTGACAAATGATACAAAGCCTCGTTCTACTAGTTTGTTTAAGATAAAGTGTACGACTGAGTTTTGAAGACCAGACTTTTCTAAGAGAGGTCCTGCTGAGGTTGTACCCAATTCTAACAAAGCCAAATAGACCTTAATCTCAGCATTGCTGAATCCGATATCTTCTAGGATTTTCGTGTCCATACAGCCCATAAAGGCCTTCTGGTATTTAAAGGTTTTGTTTATCCTCCAGTATTGGAGGATGATATTTTAAATAGAAGTATGACGGTTTACTACTCTAAGATAATCAACCAGATTCAGATTATCACAAAAGAAGGTGAAGAAAATGAAAGCAACCATCGAGTACAACAATGAAAGACAAAGAGACAATACGTATCAGCTCCTGTTAGTTAGCCTATTGGGCATCGGAGCTGTAGCTCTGTTCGTTTTGGTGTAAATGGAATCAGAGGAACGAGGATCAGAACGACAAAAGAGGTGAATAAGATGAAATATTCAGTATATCGGGACTATGGTTCCCAAGGAGAAAACGAGAAAACTCCTGATACCACGTTTACGATTTTATTCATCGTTCTGGTGGCATTAGCAGTACTGATCTACTTTGTGAGATAAGGAGCAACAAAAAATGGAAAACACGATAGGTTTAGGAAGCATGAGAGAACACCTCGTGACCGAAGCATCGTTTGATGCACGAGAAGATTTTGTAGCGAGAATTTCACGAGGAAAAAATACAGGAGAATCAAGAGAAAGATCAGCAGAGCGAAGGAGTGATTCGAGAGTTTCTCATCTCCTCTCCCGTGTCGGACAAATTGGAAGCATTGAACGAGGAGAAGAATCAGGACAATGGTATCATCGTTTTGGTTCACATGCAGAAGATTCGCTTTGTGAACAGTTAGTGCAAGCAGAAGCAGGGTATGCTGAAAGCCCTGAAAATCCAAGACTTCGAAAAGAAATAGGAGCACTGGTATATGCCTCAGGTATGGGTGCTATTTCTGCAGTTTTACAAGAATTAGTACGAGACATTCCTGTAAGAGAACGTGAAGGAAAAAGGTTCATCAGCGGAAGGACGCTTTACTTCAACACACGGGATTTACTACAAAAAGAACTTCCCCGAGCATACGGAATTGAACCTGCACTACAGGTCGATACAACTGACCCTGAAAACGTGAGGGCAGCGTTGGAAGCAAACAGAGGAGCTGTTATTGCAATCTATTACGAACCGGTTACCAATCCCTTGTTAGAATATACCGATACCAGAGCCATAGCTGAAATTGCAAAAGCGTTTGGGGTTCCTGTCATCGTAGACAATACCTTCCTCACCCCCTACTTACTGCAACCCTTTCGACAGGGAGCAGATGTTGTACTTCACAGCCTCACGAAATATGCAAATGGTGAAGGAGATTTTCAGGCAGGAGCTGTTGTCGGCCGAAGCGAGTTTATTCGAAAATTAAAAACAGCGAGAACAAACGATGGACAAATACTTTCAGATCCGTCATTAGCAATAACGCTTGCTCATCGTTTATCAGGACTTCCGGAACGGATGGATAAACATGCAGAAAACGCTCAAGCATTCGCTGAGTTTTTGAGAAGCGATGCACAGCCCTATGTCAGCGAAGTTTACTTTCCTCAATTACAAGATACACGAGGAAGTTCAGCAGGAGGAGTGTTGAGTTTTGTACTGAGAGGAGAAAATGATAGTGAAAGAACACAAAGAGAATCAGATTTGATGACATACATTGCACAACGCCAGATTTGTCAGATGTGCCCGGAGGCTAACACACCCCTGGTATACAAAACAAGTTTTGGTGAATCAGGACATTTAATCTTGGGTGAAACAACATTCGGCTATCCACCAGAGTATAATCCTGGTTTAGTGAGACTTGCGGCCGGAAGAACTAATGTTCAACCAGCAATCAGTTTCCTCAGACAAGCATTAACGGAGGTTTACAGAAAATGAAACCGCAAATAAAATCCCCCATCAATCAAAAAGCAAAAGCTCAATCAGCAGATGAATCAACAGCCAGTTGGAACTATGCAGAGGTTTGGGACAAATTTCCTGTTCCAGCGAGGCCCTGCCCTAAAGAATTAGGAATAATCAAACAGTTTCTTACTGAGCAGCTGAAAACGAAGAAGCAATTGAACGTTTTGGTATTGGGTTCGACCATCGAATATCGATCGCTCTTGAAGAGTCTTGGAATTACTCCGGTTATTGCTGACTTTTCAAGAGAAAATTTTGATTCACTCACTGCATATGCTCAAGAAAAATTTGAACGTGAAGAATTCGTGGAAATAGATTGGCTTCACGTGAATGAAAAAGAAACGTTTGATGTCATCTTGGGCCACCGCCCCATTAATGTCATCCGGCCGCATGAAGTAAAGCTATTGTTCAGCAGAATGCATCAGGCATTAAAACCAGGAGGCGTGTTTTTTTGCAGGGGAAATATTCGATTTCCTGGCGATCAAGATTGCTTGGAAGCATGCAGAGAAAAATGGGTTCGCAAAGAAAGACCTTATCCCTTATTCACCTATTTAGAGGTAGCATTGTATTTCAGATGCACGAGAGAAAACGGCAGTATCAACTACCCGCAAGCAAGAGAAATCGTCAATCAATGGTTTCGTGAAGGAAAAATAACCCCTGAAGATTATGACCACATCAAAATACTGATTTCCATGGGAGATGATGCACAGTTTTTTACTCTTCAACAAGAAAAAGTACTCAAAGACTTGCAAGAGGTCCCCTTTCAGAGTGTTGAATGGTTATTCACAGGGGATGAGTTTACGAAGAACATGCCCCTTATTAAATTGACAAAGGAGATAGGCTCTGTAGAAAGTCTTGAAAAGTGCAGGGCCAGCACTGCGCTCCGTACCGTGGGGTGTTCTGAAGCCACTCACAAGTAGCATGAATAGGCTGAGCATATCGAGGACTACGCTAGGCAGTGCTGGCCTCACAGCAAACATTTTCTACAGAGCCAAGGAGATACGAAATCTTAAATAGAAGCACGGTATGGAGATGATGAACATGACAAGATTACTCGTCGTAGAAGATAATCCAGTATTTAGAGAAGGAGCAGCGCAGTATTTTGCCTCACGGAGTGATGTACAGACAGCGTATGCTCAGGATGCGAAAACTGCAATAGTTCATCTTTGGACAGAACCAAGGAGTATCGATGCAGCGATCATCGATTGTTTCTTTCCTGCAAACGAAGGATCCGATCCCGAAAATCTCCGCTTAGCAGGAGAACTTGCAGTCCAGATCATGGAGAGCGAGGATCCTCAAGAAAGAAGGATCATAACGGGTTTAGAGATTTTTGGAAGATATGTTGATCTTGAAGATCAAGAACTCAGAACGTATGTTCGTGCATTTGTTGCTTCAACATCAGGAGCAGTTGAAAACAGTCCTGTGATTCGAGCTCTTGAACAAGTGAGTTGTATGGGAAGAGAAGCAACCACACAGATTGCAAAAAATACCTTAGGTTTAGTATATGACGCAACAAGAGCGCCAAGAGATTACTATGCTGCATTGAGATCTGCAATTGCGGAATCCTCTGCAAACCAACCGTCAGGTATCTTAGTTGCTCGAGAAGCAACGAATGTAGGAATTCCCTTTGTACTTGCAACTTCAACATACCATCATGATATCCTTACGCAACCTGTGCAAGATCACGCATCACGAAAAGGGTGGACATTGATAGATTGCAGTCCTGGCCAAGAAGATCATAAAGCAACTCCACAATACTGGGCGCGTGCCATGGGTGAGTTAGAACAAAGAATGCAAGTGAGCTTAGAAAACCGTTAAGTTATTAAATCAGTGCTCTGATTGTTGGTTGTATGGCAAGCACGAAACTCATCATCATCCGCCACGGTGAAACAGAACAGAATAGAAACAATATTCTCCAAGGAGCTATTGACACCCAGCTTTCTGAGTTGGGATTGTTTCAAGCTGAAAAGGTAGCTCAGCGGTTGAAGGATGAAAAAATTGATGTCCTGGTTTCGAGTCATCTTCAAAGAGCAGTGAAGACAGCAGAAGCGATTGCACGGCAGAATACTTATTTTCAAGAAAACAAAGATCAGATTCTTGTTGATAAGGCATTTCGTGAAATTAGTTATGGAGTGATGGATGGCAGAAACCGCAATGAAATTTTTGATGATAAAAGACTTCTCTTGGGTGCTTTAGATCAGTATAATTTCAAATATGAAAACGGAGAGAGTATTCGTGATGTACATCTGCGCATCAAACGGGCGCTCAAAAAGCTCTTGAAAGAGCATGAAGGAAAGACTATTGCCATTGTGACGCACGGCATGACGAAACGGACAATGATTATGGAACTCCTTGCACAAAGCCTTACGGATGTTCTGAAGCATATGTTTAGAAATACTGCTGTTTCTATGTTCACGCTTCAAAAAACACCTGAAGATAAACGGCCCTATGGAAGCGTCGTTACTGAAGTTTTTAATTGTGCGAAGCACACCGAAGAGATTGATTAAGTATGTCACTCGATCAAGTTGTTCATCTCGGAGAATATCTTCGTCAACACGCCAATTTTGGACGATCAGATCTTGATTGGACTTCTGCTGCCCCAAGGGTTATCTCACCGACTCCATTTTATTATCAATGGCACAGAGATGAGAACGGTATTGACATCGTTACGCAGCCAGATCTTCGCGATCCAAGAACTGCCCGACTCCATTCTTACCCTCTTGGTGTACTGGCCATGAGAAAGGTTGATATAGAACGTGAAGAACCGATCGTAAGAGGTGCTGAAGATATTCTCAAATGGTTGGGAATACGCCCCAGGTAAATGATGTTCTTCCCATGCGGTTTGGAAAGTCAAAAGGGTATTAAGACTTTCGCTGGCAAAAAGCTTTAAAAAGCACCCGATTCTCAACATCATTGTTATGCTTGCCGTGATCGCATAACCCGGTATTGCGCAACCCTGGAATTACACTGTCTGAGGATAGTGTAAGAAGAGAGGTTGTTTCCGCAAGGATGTCCCGGTTCAAATCCGGGTCACGGCGTCGTTTTTCGTAGTTTGATTTTCGAGCGTTGGCGAGAAAATCCCCGTTAGGAGGTATCGTAAACGCATCGTTTACGATCCCAAAAATGCCTCGAGCATTTTTGTTATCGGAACCTAGGTTCTGATGTGGTAATCCGGGTCACGGTGTCTTCATTTTCTTAACTTGGGAGATAATCTAGAAAGCTCTTAGCCACTGTGTTTCTACAGGAACATAACCTAATCGAGGGGAAGTAATGTGCCGATCAAACGCACGCATGTGTCCTGCGCCGTAAAAGACTCCAAGTTCTGATTGATGCTCACAAGACCACTGATTCAACCATGCCTGTACAAGTTTATTGCGGTAGCCCCGAAATGTTGCATCAATAAAATCAGACGATCCACCCCTTGTATGTGATTCAACAAGATATTGAGCAAACTGTGCTCGCGTTTGTCGAGGGACGTCTGCACGAGCGCCTACGACTCCAACCAACCCCATGTGGTATAATTGAAGTTGACGAGGAATGCGATGAAGACCACGAGCACTATTCAATTTTCGAACAGCAGTATCTCTAGCAATATCAACACGTTTGAAATGAGGACGATCATAGGACATCGCATCAAGCTGATATTTCAGACCCAGACGCTCGGCAAGTTTTTTATGATAAAGGCTTAATCCTTGAAGCATAGCGTTGGCTCCAGAAATGCTTTGCAGAAAGGTCAGAGGGTCTTCAGGATCATTGGAGCGTTCATAAAAGACATGACCTGTTCGATCAAGGAACATCTGCAAAGCTTGAAAATAATCAGGTTCTCCCACATGTACCGCTCCAACCAGATGGATCACTTTATCATCACGAGGGCGTTGATAGGTAGCAATAGCTGTTTCCAAACCCTGGCCGTCTTCGGTAAGGCGGAGGAATAAAGGAGCTTCGCTTGACTGAGGGACAGGGGTAGGAGAACGAACAACCTGCAATCGAAGTGTCTCTTGGTGTCCCACCTCTAAGGCTCTTACAAGGCTAGGGGGAGGTGTCATAAGACTAATATGAATTACTACTACCATATAAACTTAACTATTTTTAGCTACTTAGGGGTGACTAAAAGGCTCGAAGGGAGGAAGAAGCGTCAAAAACCAGAAACTTTAAATAAGTGAGCTCACTTATTTCTCTTTATGACCAATATCACCCTCTCAATTGAAGACCCTGTATACAAACACATGAGAGAACATTCTGAAATTAAATGGAGTGAATTTGTACGTAAAGCAATAAAACAACGTCTTGCAGAGCTTGATATCATAGAAAAACATCCGCATCAAGAAAGCATTTTGACCATGCTTGCGTCTGAAGAAGTATTAAAAAAAGATTGGGATAACGAAGCAGATGAACAGTGGAACGATGTCTAAGAAATCTTTGATTTCTGAGACACAAAAAATTATGAGGTGAGTTTTTCGTGTATAAACAAAAAGATATTGTCCTGCTTCCCTTTCCTTACTCTGATTTGACAGGCGCAAAACAACGTCCGGCAGTTATTATTTCTAATGAAAAACTCAATAAAACGCAAGATCGCATTTGTTGTCTTATCACCAGCAACATACTAACAACGGATGGATTACCTCTCTCTGCTTCTGCATTGACAGAAGGAACATTGCCATTCAAAAGCTTGGTAAAACCACAACGTCTTTTTACGGTTCACGAAAAGATTATCAAGAAAAAGCTAGCAACAATAACTGATTCGTTTCATGAACAAATCGTTGCCGAAGTTCATAAATATATCCAAACACAAACCGATTGAATGAGTCTTTGAGAAAGGAGTTAGTTAGGTCCTTCTTTATTTCTTCTTGTTTTGCTTTATAGGCTGTATGAGGCTATTTTATGAGGGTTATGGACGTTCTCTGAACAAAACGAAAAGGTTAAATAGTTATACCACCAAATGGTGACTAAAATGTTTATTATCTTCATGTGTCATTTTTGAGGTTATTATGGTAGAAGAACGAAAACTCAGAGTGAAGGATGTAGCTGAAGAATTAGGGATGGATCCAAGAGAATTTTTCTATTATGCAGCACAATGTGGTGTGAGATTTTATGAAGGAACTTTTCCTAGAGACCACGGTATCGACTTTGGGGATTTTATTGCTCGTAAAAAAAGTGAGTTTGAACCTGCCAGTCAACCCCCGTGGGAAAGTATTGTTAGGACTATTGAAGCAAATCTCACTGAGAATATGCAACGCTTTGCACAATATGTTAGTGGAAAAATTGAAGTACAAGTTGCGAATGCAGAAGTAACACTTTCAGATGGAAAAAAAGAGGAGATCAAAAAAAGGAAGGAAATAATTGAACCATTAGAAGATCTTATGCTGAGAGCGCATAAAGCGTCAAAGAACATTTTGGAATCAAATGATTTTAGATATGGTTACGCTCTCGCAATACATTTAAGAGACCCCAAAAACAAATTTGAACAAGGACAACAGACAATTGGACCTCGCCTTAGCGGACTATTTTCTCCAGATCAAGAGAAGCGACTTTGTGAAATAGTTCTCGATCCTGTATATAGCAGAGATTTAGGTATTTTTAATGCATTAGCAGAAGGGGTCATTAAAACTGCAGCATCAAAAAAACAAGCTGAAGAAGCTCAAGGGAAAAACAAAACACGAGTCGAGGAACAGGGATCATTAGATGTTCTTATTGAAATATATGCAAAGGAATTCAAAGATCTTTACGCAAAACATAAAGAGGGGTTTAGCCGTCTTCATTTCCCAGTCATTGCTACTTCTGTGGCACGGTGCATTGCAGAAGATCCTCGAGCGAATATACCCTTTGTACCAAGGATGATGCTTGAAGTCTACGATGCCATGTTGGAAGACCCCAAATTCTCACCTTATTGTGCTTCTGGTGAAACTTACAGAAGAATGGGGACTATTGTCCAATCGTTGCGAGATAAAGAAACGGTATTAGTGTGTCATGCATTCTTGAAAGAAATGGAAGAAGAAGGATACCTTCATGTCCAACTAGAAGAATCTACTGAATTGCCATTCAGAAATTTTTGCAATCTTGACGAAGAACTTGCCAGGATTGTATATGGGTTACAAGATGCTTCGATGGTACGGGATGTTCTTACATTTTGGAGGGAGACTGTTGATTACTACAAGCAACACCCTTTCAACAAAGGATTTATAGCAGAAATAGATACGTTGGAGTTTATTGCAGGTCAATCTCGAAGTAGTGCTGTCACCAGAATGGGTATGGAATTCATACAACAAGTGAGATGTGAATTAGAATTTGATCGTTATGCTACTTTATCAAATGTGGTTATGGGACTTGCAACTATGGATCATGAACATGTAAGTAAGGATTTTGATCTTCTCTTAAAAGCAAAGACACCACAAGAGAGATATCTTGTGGCTGCGTATGTAGGAGATGTTGCAAAAGCAAAGGACTATGGAGTACCTGTTGGCGAGCTTGTTGATATGTATCATGACAAACTGCCTCAACTTCCAGACGTATATCGGTCTCCAGAATTCACAGAAATCTTAATTGTTACTCTTGGAAAAATCTGCACGACTACAGAAACAGAAGTTGCTCATCAATTACTGGCTTTCTTTGATGATCCGAACTGGACAACCCATGTTGAAGCAACAAAAGAAATGGTGTGGACTGTAGGAGACATCGCGAATAGAATTGGATATTCCGAAGAGATGCACTATGGGATACGATTGAATACCCAAGCAATGTATGCTATTCTTGATCTTTTAGAACCGTATGCTTTTGATCCAAAAACAGCTTGTGCGATAGTTTGCGGATTAGAATTAATACAACGATGGGAAAGTTTCCGAGGTGAAAAGCCTCATCGTTTTTATAGGCTTATGGAGATTTATTGTGCAGAAGAAACACACACCGAAACTTCGTGCGGTGATTTAAAACGATTTATTGCACGACACCAGAATGAACCAATATATTGGCCTCTTGCAGCAGAGATCGTGACAAAAATTGGGTATTATAGCAAGAAACCAGAAACACTGGAGAGGTGTCTTGAGTTATTATCAGAAGATGCCGAAAAGAGAAGCCCACATCTTCCTCGTGCACTCCTTCTTGAAGTGCATTCACTTGCAAAGAACGACGATGCAAAAGATAAGATTCCTGATCTTGTGGATGTGCTTTACGCACACGTTTTCTCTGATCGTATAGAACAGCAACGAAAGGAAGATAAAAATTATTTGAGAAAAGTAAGAGAAGAAAAAACTCAGACCGTCAAACCATCGTTAGATAGAGTACAGGGTTGTGATACCCTCGCAGCAGAAGAGATGGCTGTTGTAGAAGATCTATATCAAACAGAGATACCTTCAGTTGTAACAAGAGCAGTTCAAGCGCTGAATATAAGAAGAACAGTGGAACAAGAAAAGTATGATGGAAAACCAGACTTAGAAGAAGTACGAGAATGTGCAACCCTCAATATTCCTGATTATGTCGTTATAAAAAAATTAAAGAAAGCAGATGAAACAGGAGAAGAACAAACTATTGAAGGCGGAACAAGAAAAATTTATGTAGCGCAACACCAAGATGGACGACTTACTATTCTTAAAGTAGCGAGAACAGAAGGACACGTTCCGAAACCAGGATATTCACCTCAGCAAATTGATCCCGAACAGATGAGAGAAGCAGGGAGAAAAGAGTCAGAGATAATTAGTCATTTAGGGACACACCCAAACATTGTAGTACTTTACGAAAGATCAAATTTGCCTGATGGAAGACCATATTCTGTTGAAGAATACATTAAAGGAGAGAGTGTAAGGGATTTTATCAAAGATGAAAAACGATGGGCACAGATGACCTATTCTGGAAAAATAGATATAATAAGAAAGATCTTAACAGGATTATCACACGTGCATGGAAGAAACATTGTACACGGCGATCTTGCATCAGGTAATAGTATGATAAACCAACAGGGAGAGGTAAAACTTATTGACTTTGGATCAGCGACAATAGTTGGTTCAGATGGTTTTACTTCGGCAGAAAATGTTATGTTAACTCCCCGATTTTATGCACCCGCAGAATATTATGAAGGCAGATATGGTCTTCCAAGCGATGCCTACCAAACAGGCATTTTAATGTTCGAGATTCTTACAGGAAGATTTCCGTTTGAAAGAAGAAAAGAAGAGATGAAAGACGTGGTAAAAGAAAGGGAATTTTATGAAGAGATGAGACGAAATATTGAAGCGCATATTCCACCCGAACTTCAGCCCGTTCTCAAAAAAGCAACACAGATGGATTCTGAACAACGATATAAAAATGCAGGAGAACTCAAACAAGCATTTGAAGAAGCGATAACGGATAAAAACCGTAATGCAATTATAAAACAACTAGACTGTGGACAGCCACTAACGGAAGAACATAGGGCATTTCTCTTAGCTTATTTAAAACGGGATGAACAAGGAAGAACTTAAAACACCAGTTCAGATTTATTTTAGTTTTCAAGAGAAGATTTGGTTATGGCATCTCTTTAGTGATATCCCACTTCATTCACATCTCTTTCAGGTTTATTGCCATGGTGGGAGATGCAAGGTTGTAAATGCGAATAAGGATGTCAAATAACCAGTGGAAGAACATAATCTCATCTTTCTGCAGTTTGTCTGCCATGTTGTTGAGCTCATCAACAAGTTTATCGCGTTCGTCATAAAAGAAATCCTCTTTTTTGGAGTCGTATTTATAGAAATTTTCGTAGGATATTTGTAAAAGACCATTGGTTCTTTTGAAAATCTGCAGGAGTTGCTTATTGAACCTAATTTTCTTATTGATATAATAAAAACACAGATCACGATATGCATCCCCTATCTCCTCCATATTATCAATCATGAGGTAAAGATACATGGGTTCTTGAAGCGAATCGCGTTTTTTATTGACCATTCTCGTCAAAAAAAGATAGATTTTGTTGATCACTTTGTCTTGCTTTGCAATATTTTCTAAGAAGCCAGTTTTTCCTTCGCTGAGTTCTTTGTAACAGTCGTCTGCCATATTGGTGAGCAGAAGA
Source organism: Candidatus Woesearchaeota archaeon (assembly GCA_013331695.1). GTDB lineage: Archaea > Nanobdellota > Nanobdellia > Woesearchaeales > UBA12501 > UBA12501 > UBA12501 sp10192u. The sequence continues at coordinate 17,845 of DUFX01000057.1, read as the reverse complement.
AAATAGCGTCGTAGGAGGTTTTCAAATTCCATCTCCGAAGGCAACGTAATGCTTTTAGCTTTGCAATAATCCTTCCCCTGTTCAATAACTTCGAATCCTATTAAATCAGCGAGATATTCTTTAATTTCACCAAGTTCTTTAGTTTCTTCAAAGTGGAAAATAATCTCATCAAATCCTCTACGATAGGCATTGTAAATATATCTTCGTTTAAGGCGCCAACTGCCATGCATATTAATTTCCACACAATGGGGAGTGGATTCTCCAGCGGTTGAGATTTGTAATGCACTGCCTTCTTCACTGACCTCAATCTCATCCCCCTGCTTGAGTCCGTATTGTCTCGCCCACTTGCTCGGCAGACTTACTGTTAGGGTGCTTGCTCCGACACGGTTGATTTTGCGTTTCATGCCCGTATTACAGGGGCACTAGTATAAATACTTTCCTATAAAATAATTACTTAAAAGAAAGTAATTACATAATTACTAGTAATAATTGTAATGGCAAAAGGGAGATATAGTCTGCCAGACAAGAGGGAGTGAAGGGGATAGGTACAACGAGGTAAGAATATGGCTGAAGAAAAATATCTCACGATTGCGATTCAGGATCCGTGGCACATAATAAGGGAGACATGTATACCAAGACTCCCTGAGCCAGTGTGTAGAAAATTGTCTTTAATCAAAATAAGTGAAAGTGAGTTAAGATATAGCGGTAGCGGAGAGTTTGCTTTTTTCAATGGCTATACGGACCTAGAAAGAGATAAGTTTTTTTATGACTCACGAGTTGAATTAATTCGTAACTTACGAGTTGAATTAGCAAGTGATGGCTATGGATATGCTCTTGGAGGATATATCAAATCAGATTTTTTCTTTACCCCTAAAGATAAAGAGCGCTTACCTGAGAAATTCCCATTTGTTAACTTTAAACCACTGATAGACGATCTGAAATTTGTTATGGCTTATCAAAGACCCCCAGCGTCTATGGGATCAGTATATGAACAAGGATGGTTACAACTAAGAATTGGCATTAATACTGATTTAGAAGGCATGCTCTTAACAGAAGAACAGGTCACAAAAGAGAAAAGAACAAGCTGGCTAGGATTAGTTGAAAGAGAAGTAGAAGTCAGAAAAAAAGTTCCCATATTGATTCCGTTACCCGAGGAAAGAGATAAGGCAGAGGACCATATTCTCGCCCGTATGGTTGCAGTTTGTCAAGCATTGGAATATGGGGTAAATGCATTGTATCGTTACAACGGTTCGAGAGGAGAAAGAATGGGTGAAGTGCAATTGACGCATGCCATGGACAATGGGGCAATTCGTTTCCACACACCTGGTAAACAAGATACAATATGCGCAAAATCTTATGATATTGCAGATGAGAAAGGTACAAAATTGTATTTCTATCGCACCGATTTAGATGGACAGTTCAAAATAAAACAACCAGAAGTGCAGCCTCGAAAAAGTGATACAGGAACAAGAACCATCGATCGTCCACGGCAAGTAACGCCAACCATTGAACAACCCAAACCAAAACCCATCGTTCCCAAGCCAGAACAGAAAGAGCATCGTATCACCTTGAGTGATGTTGTTGGAGCAGAAGATGCAAAAAGAGAACTGGTAAGAGTCTGCGATTATTTTACAAATCCGACAGAATATCAAAAGTGGGGGATCAGCCAGAAGGCAGGAGTTTTATTATATGGTCCTCCTGGAACAGGTAAAACCTTGCTGGCACGAGCACTCGCAAATGAAGCTGATGCTCAGTTTATGCTCTATAAGCCTCATGAAACAATGTCTAAATGGAGCGGTGAGACTGAAAGCAATTTTGCAAAACTTTTTGAAGACGCAAAAAAATATCCGAGATCTATCATTCTTATCGACGAATTTGATGCATTGGCAAGGAAAAGAGAAATGGGTGATGGGAGCTCGCATGGCACGGAAGCAAGACTCGTGACTATGCTGCTCGATTTTCTGGACGGCTTTGAACAACACAACAACGTGTATCTTATAGGAACCACAAATCGTAAAGAAGTTATCGATGGGGCAGTTCTCGAAAGACTTTATCCTATCGAAGTTCCCCTCCCGGGTTTTGATGAACGAGCAGAATTAGTACGGCGAAGAATAGAAAAACATCGTACGGGTGTTGAAATAAACCCCTTTGGAGAAATAGATTATGAAGCAGTAGCAAGAGCAAGTGAAGGTTTATCAGGCAGAACACTCGTCGGAGACAAACAAGGAATCTTTTCAAGTTTGTTATACCGCGCAAAAGAATTAAGCGACAAACAAGGAAGCCTCTATGTTGTGACAACACAGAATTGGCTGGAAGAGATACAAAAAGNNAAGGAAGATAAAGTAGCATAACTTAAAGATATAAACGATAATCTTAAAGATGATAGGAGTGAAAAATGACAGATGTACAGATTACCATTGTGGGAGCAGGAGCAGTCGGCCACGCTCTTGCGTACGAACTCAGCAAAACATTAGATGATATTGTAGTTGTTGATCCCCACCCGAATGTGCACAAGATGGATGAACTCACCGTTCAGACAACGCATAATTCGGGAGTGATCCATGCAGGAATTTATTACGATCGTGCAGACAGACCGTTCAAAGCACGTTTATGCCCGCAGGGAAACGCAAAATTGTATGCATTTTGCCAGGAGCATGACGTTCCGCATCGAAAAACAGGCAAATTAGTGGTAGCAACAGAAGCATGGCAGTTGGAATATCTTGCTGATGTAAAACGTGTTGCTGACGAAAATGGAGTTCCCGGAGTAGAATGGCTCCATACAGAAGATGAAATCAGAAGATTTGAACCCAACGTTCAAGGCATCGCTGCTCTGCATGTGCCAACTTCAGGAATTATTGATCCTGTAGAATACCTCAAAAAGCTCCATAATCTTTCTGATAGCACGGGGAGAGTTTCCTTTGTTTATGGTTCTCGAGTAACAGACATCCATCCGGTTTCATCAGGATTCCAAGTAACAACACATACTCAAGGTCAGGGACAGGAAACGTTTGAAACAAGATTTTTGATCAATGCCGCGGGATTACATGCAGATGAGGTAATGAAAATGCTTGATGCAGAAAGCCCCCATAGCATTCGCCCCACACCTGGAGAATCGGCAAAGTTTTATCGAAAACGTGATGGAATAGAAATGACAGGAATGAATGTGTATCCCGCTCCGTATGTGCATGATCCGAACGGTGAAGTATTAAGCATACCTCTTTCAGAAGCACGGGAACGTGTCAAAGCTGGTGAAGCGTTTTACACACTGGGTGTGCACCTCACACCGACGCTCGGAGATGAGAAAGGAGGCTACACCAAGGATCCTGAAGGAGCATATCTCTTAGATAAAACCGTGACAGTCGGTCCTGCAAAGAATAAATACAGCGACACAAAAGATCCGGAGTTATTAAAGGGAGACTATCAGAGTCTGCAGCGCCAGCCTTCCTATTACCACCAAAGAGTTCATTCATTCTTCCCAGGTTTAGAGGAAAAAGATGTTGAGTTACATCAGGTTGGAGTTATGGCAACCATCAAGGGTTACCCTGATTGGGTCATTACGTCAGATAGAAATCATCCTGCATGCGTCCATTTAGTAGGTATTGATTCGCCAGGATTGACAGGCTCTTTGGCTATTGCAGAGCACGTGAAAAGACAGTATTTTCCGTAGATAGTGGGAGATAGTCATCTTGACAGGGAAAAGAGAGTATATGAAACAAGAATCACCCTGGGCGGAACAAGAAGCGGAATTAGACCAAGCACCAAAGAGTAGTTTGTCATCTCAAGCACCGCAGAAAGGAGATATTTCGTCTCTTCTTGAACATAAGCCCACCTTGTTGAGATCATCAGCTGCGTTTCTCTTTAACGACAGTGTATTGAAATATCCGCTCCACACGTTGGATGACCGGGTTGTTGTAGGAACGAGCTGTTTAGGATATAGTGAAAAAACGTATCTCGTAGTTCCAGCAATACAAGTGGGCTGTCCAGTGCAATGCAACTTCTGTCAGGTCGGCGATCAGGGATATGAGAGGAGTTTGACTGCTAAAGAAATCGTTGACGAGATTGCTTTGATTGTACAAAAGTCACATCAGTATGGTTATCCGCTTGCTCAAACAAGAGTAAAGATCAGTTTTGTTGCAGATGGCGATCCTTTAACCAACCCAAATTTTGGACAGGCTTTGGAGCAGATCGCAGAGCGAGCAGTTGTGCCGATGAAGGTCTCAACAGCGTATCCTGATACTCCTTTGGCTGAACGTCTGTTTGACGAGATATGTTCATTCTCGGCGACTTATGGGGATACGGTTCAGTTTCAAATTTCTCTCAACTCAACCGATGCGGAGTATCGTGCAAGGATTGCAAAAATACCTCTTGCAGATTATCGAAAGATACGTGAAGCAGGAGAGAAATGGCAATCTGATGTACCTCATGCCCGAAAGGTGAATCTTACGTTCACATTAACTCAAGAAACCCCGTGCACACCCGAAGACATCAAGGATATCTTAACGCCGGACCTTTTTGCCATCAGACTGCGTGATTGGGCGCCGACAGAACGAGGGTTGCGATATGGGTTGCACCGCATAGGGCCGGAAAAGTTGAAAGAACTTGCAGACAGATTTGTTTCTGAAGGATATAATGTCATACCAGGAAGGACAGGAAACACTGAGCGAATGTTTATATTATCTGCCGGTCAGCTAACAGGGATGTACCAAAGTTTATTGAGATAGTCCTTCACATTTGATCAGGAGATTTGATGAGGTAATTACCAGTAATAATTGTAATAGAAGAAAGAAGATATAGTTCTTGAGTCTCTATGGTGGTAGGTGAAAACATGACTCAAGAAGATGTAATAAACAAACAAGAACCAGAAAGAGAAAAGTCCGAAGAAGAGAAACTAAATGGGACAGTTCTTGAAGAACTTGTTATAACGCTACCGAGTTTACTTAGACTTTGTTCTGGCCAACATCATGCGTGGGTGGAAGAGTATTATAAAGCAGCAAGACCGTCTGCTTTACGAGCTCAGCGCGAACTATCAGTTCTTTCTCAAGAAACGAAACAACAGATTATTGATGCATTAGTAACACGCTATTCGCCAACCCGCAACTCATCCGATTCGACCGTACATGATCGTCTTAATGCATTTGTAGAGATCAGTAGAGCAAAACCATCTTCTCACATTGTTCAACAGAAATATGCTGATTTGGCTCGTGTTGCTGAGGAGTATGGTAAAAAAGAAAAAGACGGGGATGCGTGGTGGTTTTTCAGGAATCAAGTTATAACGTTTCGTGGCTGGGACATAGAACCTCCTTCGGAAGAGTTAATGTCTAAGATTTATCAAAAACAAAGAACTTCTCATTGTCTCAAAGATCTTTATGAACATACAGGTGTGAAACCATCTCTTGAAGATGTTTCAAGTTGGGTGAAATTTGGTGATCCTGAAACACTTGATTTTTTCACGGAGATTCTTGGAGAAAAACCGTTGTTGAGATCGGGTGATATCCAAAGAGGCTACGTGAATATTCTTACCTCATCTGCTGTTAAACTTGGCGAAAGAATTCAAAAGTGGAGAGAATACACAGGAGTGAGAGAGGCTTCATGGACTGTTGACGAAGCAACAAGAGTGTTATTGAAACGACTAGGAGAGGATACGGAAAGAACTGGAGCACAAAATGTTAAAGACACTAGTTCATTGATTGAACACTTAGAAGCAATCGTGACTGCCACAGAAATGTTGCCTTCTCCTCCGACAATACAGGAAGGCTATGATCTTATCTTTACCCACGCCTCCTGCTTTAGGACGGAAAAGTCGCAAGTCAAGTCAGATAGACCAATACAAGAAGCCTTGTCGAGTATTCTCAGACGCTATCGAGAAATCGTGAAAACTGAACCCGCCACCGACACAGTTCAAGCATGGTACGAGCAACTGTCTTGCAACGAAGAAGGTTTCCCGCTGGCAGCTGTAGTTGAAGAACTTGAAATAATTCCTTGGCAAACTACCGTCCAACAAGAATATCGTAAATTAATAGAGAAAAGAGACATGGATGGGATAAAAAAACTCTATGCTGTAACAAACATGAAACCTTCAGTTTCTGAAGAGGATTACCATCGTCCCGTAAGTGAAAGGAACATTGAAGCAGTAAAGGAATTAAGTGAAATAACAGGAGAAACTGTTCAACTTCCCAGTGGAGATGTTCAGCAAATGTACCGTGAATTTCTTATTGAAGGTGATCATCTTTCAAAGGCTGATATACTTTTTGCGCTTACCGGAGAGCATCCTGCATTACATCAAGACGAGATGCAAAGAGTATATGACAAACAAGCAGAAAAATATGATGTAGAAAGTCGTAAGGCGGTCTTAGATCATATTATGGGTATTCCACTCCGGTTCGGAAGAGAAGCACAAATAAAATATCTTGTTGGAACTGGACAATTGGAAGAACTCGCACGACGTGAACCTCTGTTCCAATCATTCCTTGTTCATGATGATCATCCATAATTTTTGACTGAATAAAACCGCAAACCCAGGTCATCGAGGTGCTGTATGCCGAAGCGCATTGTGATTAATGTAGAAGATACCCGCCTTATTGAAGATCTCAATATTTTGATCCCTCATAAGAAAAAACAAGGCGCATTTTTGCAGAAACTTATACAGGAGCACATTAATAAACATGAAGAAAAGATTAATGAACTCCGACGTTTAGATGGACTCAGAAAAGAACTTATCCAGAATGGTGATATGAACCAAAAAACTGAATAACAAGAGGCTAAAGTGTTAGAATATGGATGCAAGCACCGCGATACGAAGAGCAAGACAGCTTATGGAAAACGGAAACATTGATGAAGCACTTATCGAATACAGCATAGCAGAACAATTTGCAGAAACTGATGAGCAAAAATTTGAAGCAATGCTCCATGGGGGTTTACTAATTCTTGCGAAAGGCGACAAACAAGGAGCAGAGATGCGATTTCGAAAGGTAATACAATCATTCCCATGGAGAGAAAATGGTTATATAAATTTGTATATGGTTTATGCGATACAAGGAAGAGAAACAGAAGCCGAAGCAGCCCTTAGAGAAGGTATAGAGAAAGTTGGACCTAATGGAAACTTAAGGATTACGCTAAGTCTGTTTCATTGGGAAAGTAGACGAAGAAAACTCGCTTTAGACACCCTCGAAACGCTTCTCGAAGAAGGAAGAACAGAAGTACAAGATGTTCTATTACTGAAACATCTTATTCAACGGTATTTGCAAACAGCACTGGAAACGCAAGATCCGACACAAGCCCAAGAAGCTATTGACCGTGAAAAGAGAATATTTTATCATTTAGCTCACGTTGGAACCCGATTAATGCCTGATAACTTTCTAATGTGGTATCGTTATGGGGACATTGCAGAAGGTATTGGAGAACTTGAAGAAGCAATAAGGGCCAATAGAACAATAGTTGAGTGGAATCAAGAACGTATTCCTGATAGGGTTGATTATCTTACAGCCCATGTTGGATTAGCAAGGTGTTTAGTGCAGTGTGATCAGTACGATGAAGCGTTAGAAGTCTTAGAGCGTGTTGCAAAAACACCCATTTCCATATTTGATAATTATAACTGTATCGCAGGAATAGCCCAGTATCAAAAAGGACAGAGAATGAAAGCTAGACAGCACTTTAGCATGGTGGTCAATTCTCATTTTCCTGGAACAAGTCCGGTTGAAGAATTAATCAGGTTAAAATATCGTGCGGAAGCGTATCGATATTTAGCACTCATAAGTTCTGAAGAAGGAGATTATCGCCAGATGTTTTCTTATACCGAGTGCATGCTTGCAACAAATCCGAACACGACCCCGGAACAACAGCAACTCTTTGCGATGGTTAAAACAGCGGCTGAAACAAATGGGTATAAAAACCCCATTGCTGTAGTTCTTCCAAGGGAAGNNTTACAAATACTTCTCAATCGGTTCTGCACGGGAGAGAACGCTGTTGAACAGCTCCATGTATAAAGCTGCGATATCCTTAGAACGAAGCAGTACACCACTGGTTTCGCCGTGGTGGCGCAATGAAAAGAACACGCGGTCGTCAGAAATAAAGAGTTGCATGGGATTCGTATCGTCAATAACATACATCTTTAAGTTTTCACCGCTCAGCTGGGTTTTGAGATCCCGCACCACTTTGTCAAAAAATTCCTGCCCAAATTCAGTGATAATCAAATTTTTGTGGAAATCAAAGCTTTTCTTTTCCATAACGGCAATATACTTTTTCTTGCTGTGAAAGAACTCCTGGAGCGTTTGAAATGCAAGCAATGATTTCTCAGGGGTGCGATGCGCAAGCGTCGGCCGTGTTGCAATGATAAGATTCCGGATTTTTAAAAAGTCATCCTTGTTGTGGGCGTAGAATTCAAAGGGCAGGGAATTGCTGATAGCGATGCCATAGACTTGACTGCATTGATGGAGCATCTTCATGTAGGTATACGTAAACTGACTGCTGGTATCGATATGCTCGATATGGTGGATATTTTCTTTTTCTTCCAGTAATTGGATGATCCGGTGCTCGTTTTTAACAAAGGTATCGAACCGATTCTTCATAAACGTGATAATTTTTTCTTTGGGATTCTCCATCCAGTAGACATACGGTTTCTTCGAGGTCTTTTGAATCAGACCTGACTCCAGAAGCTCGTTGAGAAAGAGATAGATTCTGCCGGGTGGAATTTTGGTAAGTTCACAGACCTTTTCTGCAGAGAGTGCTTCAAACTGGAGCGCCTTGAGAATCTCAATATGCTGGTTTTTGAGGTCAAAGCCGTCCTGCAGTTCAAGAAAGATCTTGTCGAGTTCCATGCCCCACCCTCTCAGACCTTATCTCGGATCCCCACCTTCCGAGTAAAAAGGTAAAGAAGGTAAGGAAGTTTATAAATATTCCGGAAAAACACGGAAAAATCATTTTTTTGTAGGAAACATTTTTATAGGAGAACAGACCCTATAACAGAGTTCTTTCAGAGTGTTGGCTCATATGCAATGGGCCCCACGCCAGGTTAACAAATGCTGACAAACAAATGTGTGCTTAAGGAACTTATGGCTGAGGAAGGCCATAAGAGTTTAATTATTGAGCAGCTGTCTCGCAATTATATTGCTAAAGGTATTGACTATCGCGTCAAACGCCATAAGCAAATGTTCTCTAAGATTTTACGCACCAAAACAATGGTGCAGGCATCATAATTTCTTAGACAAACCCCCGGTCAAAGATGTGCTCAAATTCCTTTGATTGGGGGTATTTGTAGCGTTAGGAAAAACAATATAAAATCATTCTGTTTACTAGATTGTGAACAAAACTGCAGTATCAAAGAAATTCAAAGAATTCTTCACGAGTAAGGCCTACTTGTTTGATAATTGATAACAAGGTTCCTTTTGCTATTTCTCGATGATGAGAAACGGTTAACCGACGAAAGGGTTCTTTATTTTGCCGAAGGATCATGTGGCTTCCTGTCTGATGATCAATCTCGTAACCCAGTCGATGAAGAGCCTTAACAACATCTGTACCCGAAAGAAGAGGTAACTTAGGCATAGATTTCTACCACATCTTCATCAATAGAAGGAGGAATAGCTTCGTTATGTTTTTTGAGGCTTTCCACATATCCTTTTATAGCATCTTTGATGTTCTCAAGAGCTTCTTCTCTTGTTTTACCTTGAGAAATACAACCAGGTAAGTTTGGACATTCGGCAACAAACATGCCGTCTTCATCTTGTTCAATAGCAACTCTAAATTTCATGATTTCACCTACGAGTAAAGTGGAAGTTAAAGTTTAAATAACTTTTGTTAAAATACTGATCTATCTTACTCTACCGTCACACTCTTCGCTAAGCTTACTCACTCAACTCTGCTTCGTTCGTAGCCTTGCAAAGTCCAATTCCCTATTCTACAGTTACTGACTTCGCCAGGTTCCTCGGCTTATCAATATCACACTCTCGCAGATTAGCAATATGATACGCCAGCAACTGCACTGCAATTGTTGCTAAGAACGGATACAGAACTTCGTCAGTCTTGGGAAGGGAGATCACATCGGTGCAGTGTTCTTTAATTTCCTGATCGCCTTCGGTTGCAATCGCAATAATCTTTCCATTTCTCGCCTTAATCTCTTGAATATTGCTGATCATCTTGCTGTACAATGCATTCTTCGGAACAAGAGCAACCGTAGGAACTTGATCTGTCACTAAAGCAATAGGGCCATGCTTCAATTCTCCAGCAGCATAAGCTTCTGCATGAATATAAGAAATCTCTTTCAGCTTGAGAGCACCTTCGAGTGCAATCGGATACATCACATTTCTTCCAATAAAAAAGAAGTTGTAGACCATAAAATATTTTTTAGCAAGAGCTGCAATAGCATCATTTTGTTTGAGGACTTTTTCAATCAAAGCAGGAAGCGAGTCAAGTTTGAGATTTTTGCCAGTGCTCGAAAGCTTCTCAGCAAGACGGTACAGCACAGCAAGCTGTGCGCTAAAAGCTTTGGTAGAAGCAACACCAATTTCAGGACCAGCGCGCGTGTAGATGACCTGATCAGATTCGCGGGCAATCGTGCTGTCAACAACATTGATGATCCCGATGACCTTTGCTCCTTTTTCTTTTGCAAGACGCAAGGCTGCAAGCGTATCTGCAGTTTCTCCGGATTGAGAGATCACCAGAAGGACATCCTGCCTGCCAATCAAGGGGTTTTTGTACCGGAATTCTGAAGCAGCATCCCACTCAACAGGAATCTTTGCAGTCTGTTCGATCAAGTATTTTCCCACCAATCCCGCGTACGATGCGGTTCCGCAGGCAATCACAAAAAGCTTTTTTGCAGATTTGCAGAGCTTGACCACGTCATCAGAAATTTTTACTTGAAGTGTATCTCGGACAACCCGGGGCTGTTCAAAAATCTCTTTCAGCATAAAATGTTCATATCCGCCTTTCTTTGCCTGCTCAACATCCCAGTTAATGGTTGTGGAATTTCGTTTGACCGGTTTTCCTGATTTGTCAAAAATTTGGATGCTGTCTTTTTTCACCACTGCGGTTTCGAAATCATTGAGATACACTGCGTTTTTGGTGTATGCAATAAATGCGGTCACATCAGATCCAAAGAAATTTTCTCCTTTGCCAAGACCAAGCACCAGCGGACTTCCATTCCTTGCTACAACTATATAATCAAAATTTTTATGCAGAACACAGAGGGCATACGTTCCAATCAACTTTTTGAGCGTTGTGTCAACTGCTTTTTTTAGATCCGTCTTTAGATCCGTTTTCTGTTGTTTCAATGCTTGCTGCTTCAGTTCTTCTTCAATCAGATGTGCAATGACCTCGGTATCTGTTTCAGAAGCAAAATGATGGCCTTTACTGAGCAGATCCTGCTTGAGATCAAGATAATTTTCAATAATGCCATTATGTATCAGTGCAAGATCACCTTTGCAGTCGCTGTGAGGATGTGCGTTGACATCGCTTGGTCGGCCGTGGGTGGCCCAGCGTGTATGCCCCATACCCATGATTCCGGCAACTGGCTTCATGGTCTGCTTGAGTTTTTCTACGCGGCCCAGCATTTTCTGGACTTTAATCGTTTTCGTTGTTGTGTCAAGGATGGCAATGCCTGCTGAATCATAGCCCCGGTACTCCAGGTGCCCCAAGCCTTGGATCAGGATGTTCTGAACCGGCTTTTCTCCGATGTATCCCATAATTCCGCACATAGGGACCTCAGAAAGGGGGCCTCTTTTTATAGATTGCTTCTTTTTCGTGATCGTACTGCGAGCTTAATCCACGACTAACTTTAACTAACTTTATAAACATCTTGGCCTTCTCAAACACCATCAAACCTATGGCAAAAGCAGAGACAAAACCCGGAAAAGAAAGAGAAAAAGGAAAAGAAGAAAGAAAAGAGGGAAATAAAGAGCCTGAAGCAGCAAAAGGACTCTCGATCAAAAAAGATGAAGAATTTGGAGAATGGTTCAGCCAGCTGATTATCAAAGCAGAACTCATTGAGTACACCGATGTTTCTGGCTGCTACGTGTTTCGCCCTAACTCTTATTTTATTTGGGAGCAGGTTCAGCAATATATGAACAAGCGCTTTCAGCCACTGGGCGTAAAGAATTGCTACTTCCCCCTATTCATTCCCGAACATCTGCTTCTGAAAGAACAGAAGCATGTCGAAGGCTTTGTTCCTGAAGTTGCATGGGTCACCCATTCAGGAAAAACTCCGCTTAAGGAAAGGCTTGCAGTACGACCAACTTCTGAAACGATTATGTATGAAACCTACAAAAAATGGATTCGAAGCCATCGCGACCTTCCGCTTCTGTTGAATCAGTGGAACAATGTGGTGCGCTGGGAATTTAAGAATCCTGTTCCCTTTATCCGATCGCGTGAATTTCTGTGGCAGGAAGGACATACGGCGCACGCATCACGAGAAGACGCACTGAGCGAAGTCTTTACAATATTGAATATCTATGAAGACACGTATCGAGAATGCTATGCGGTTGCTGGAATCAAAGGACAGAAAACTGAAGCAGAGAAATTTCCTGGGGCAGAAATGACAACAACGTTTGAAGTCTTTGTTCCCAGTGGAAAATCATTGCAAGGATGCACGTCGCACTTGCTTGGCCAGAATTTTGCAAAGGCATTTGACATCACGTTTACGGATGAAAAGGAGCAACAGCAGTACATTTGGCAAAACTCCTGGGGCTTCTCAACGCGAACAATCGGAGCCACGATTATGATGCATTCTGATGATAAAGGTGTCGTCTTTACTCCAAGAATTGCTCCTACTCAAGTTGCCATTGTTCCCATTTTATTTGAAAAAGTGAGAGATGAGATTCTCAAAAAAGCAAATGAGTTGAAGGATGAACTGAAACAAGCAGGATTGAGGGTCGTGCTTGATGATCGCAATCATACACCGGGCTCTAAATTTTATGAGTGGGAGTTGAAAGGCGTTCCGTTCAGAATTGAACTAGGGCCTCGTGATTTAGAAAAACAGGAATGTGTTGTTGTTCGTCGGGATACGGGAAAAAAAGAATCGCTTAAATTAAAGGATGTCAAGAAGAGGCTTCCTGCGCTGATGGAGCAAATGCATCAAGATCTCTTTGCAAAGTCGCAAGAAGTTCAGAAAAAAGAATCGGTGCATGTAAAAAATTTTGTTGATTTGAAAAAAGGTGTTGAAGAACGCAAGCTTATTTTTGCAGACTGGTGCGGACATGCAGAATGTGAACAGCGCATTACGAATGAGACGCCTGCAAAGATTCTGTGTCTGCCCTTTCAGGACAACGATCCTGCACAAGGAACCACTCCAACAACAGGAGACTGTTCAGTGTGTGGAAAGAAAGGGCTCGTTGTTGCACTGGTGGCAAGGAGTTATTAATCAGATTAATCAAATTTTTATTTTTCCTTCCCTCAGCTGTTTAAGAATTAATTCAGATGCTCGTGTAATATTAGGAAGATTGCCTTTTCTCACACAATGCAGCTTTATCGCAATTTTCTCAAGAGTTTTTTCTGTATCTTTTTCTACCGGAACAGCGTAATGCGACTCGATAATTCCGGGATGCTCATCCATAATCAACAAAAGGTCAAGTTCGGGGTCTTTTGATCGGGTCGTGATCCCGGTCATCAGGTTTTTCACATGGTCTTTTTCGCCGTACGGAATGACTCCAGGGGTATCAATAAGAAAAAATTGCCGCATATTGATATAGTGCTTTCCGCGCGTAAATCCGGACATGCTCGATACCCCTGCCGTTCCTGTTCCGGTCAGCGCATTGATGACTGAACTCTTGCCCATGTTGGGATATCCCAACACTCCGACTCGTGGCTTTTCAAAACCCTTCTTCTTACCCTCAAGAAGTATTCTTTCCTTGAGCAGGTTGATGCCGTGATAGGTTTTGCAGGAAATAAAAACTGAAGGAATCAGCGTTTTCTTGATCTCATCAAGTTTATCCTTATCGGCGAGGTCGCACTTATTCAGGACGTAGATAAGGGGTTTTCCGCTGTTTTTGACTCTCTCCTCAATTTCAACGTTCCGTGTTTGTTCTACGGCTCTCGCATCAACGATCTCAAGAAGAATGTCTGCTTTTGAAATTACCCCTGCAACGACCGCCCAAAAGTTTTTTCCCATAAAAATAACAGAGACGGTGTGTGTTTATAAACTTATAGGGGAATAACAAGGTTTATAAATCCTCGACAGTTCCCGATTCTTGAAGACCTATGAAAATAATTCACCTCTATGCCCATTCTGATTTAGAACTTCTGCCGGCTGTCAAAAAGGCAGTGGAACAAGACTTGCTCAAAGAGTCTGTTGCACTCGTTACCACGATTCAGCATACCAAGATTATACTTGAAGTGGCCGAGTTTCTCAGCAAACAAGGACTTGCTGTTACGAACTATGGCAATATTCTTGGATGTATGCATCCCAAAGTTGCAGAGATTCCAGAAAAAACACTGCTGTATATCGGCGATGGACTCTTTCATCCCAAAGGACTGTGTCTGCGCCTGAAACGAGATGTAGTTGTTGCCAACCCTGCAACCCAGCAAGCCTTTGTTTTGAAAAAAGAAGAGATTGCTGACATTGAAAAACGATTGAAAGGAGCACGATTGAAATTTCACACTGCAACACAGGTTGGCGTACTGATATCTGTCAAGAGCGGACAGAAAACCGTTCAGCAAACCGTGCCGAAGATTATGAAAATCCAAGAAAAATATCCTGATAAAAAGTTTTATTTCTTTGGAGCAAATACCCTGGATATTCAGAGCTTGGAAGATTTTCCATTTATTGAGGTTTGGGTGAACACGATGTGTCCGCGCATGGTCGATGATGACGTGAAGTTTCCTAAGCCGATGCTGAATCTGATGGATTTGGAAGGAGAAAACATTATATAGGGAAAGTAATGAGAGTTAAAAAATATAATAAACCAAAGCGAGGTATGAAAAATGAAACGCTATTTTGAAGATCAACGGGTCGGCGTCTTTGTGGACTGCCAAAATATGTATTATTCGGCAAAGAATCTGTACCGAAAAAAGGTTAATTTTGCAAACATTTTGAAAGCAGGAGTTAATGGAAGACATTTGATCAGGGCATTCTGCTATGTGATTAATGCAGATGTAGAAGGAGAAGAGAACTTCCATGGAGCACTAGCCCATATTGGATTTGATGTCCGGTCAAAAGACTTGCAGACCTTCTTCGGCGGAGCAAAAAAAGGAGACTGGGACGTGGGTATTGCCATGGACATCATGCGTTATGCATCAAAACTCGATGTGGTTGTTCTGGTCAGCGGAGATGGAGACTTCCAGGACCTTCTCGAACATGTCAAAGCATTAGGATGCCGGGCAGAAGTCATTGCTTTTGGAAAAACCTCATCGTCCAAACTGAAGCAGACTGCAGACTTTTTCTTGGATATGGATCAAAATCCGCGCGAATTCCTCATTGTGGATCGGGCGCACCACCATCACGAAAAGCCGGAGGGAGTGTAAGAAACTCGCAAGGGGGGAATACGATGGTTGAAGCATTGACAGCAGGAAATTTCAAAATCAAAATCCAAAAAGGACTGAGTGTGGTTGACTTTTGGGCAGAATGGTGCGGACCCTGCAAACAACTAGGACCGGTGTACGAAGCAGTTTCTCAAGATCCGGAATTCAAAGGAAAACTTGCCTTTTTCAAACTGAACACTGAAGAAGCTTCTGATCTTGCTTCAGAAGAAGGCATCCGAGGTATTCCCTGTTTGATTGTCTATAAAGATGGAAAAGAGGTCAACCGACTGGTCGGTTTCATGCCCAAGGAACAGCTGAAGGAGCAGTTGAAACGAGCAATTTCTGGAAAGTGAGACGTTAGAAAAAAAAGCGTCAGAAACAAGCTAAAACCGACGAAAAATCCAAAGGTTAATATAGCTAAGGGTCTTATACATTCTAATATATTAGAGTTTATCGAAGTTTGTATGTGCGAGAGACACTCATGGCTGCTTTTCAAAAAATAACAGGATACAAAAAGATAGGCTTTTGCAAGCGTTGCAATACCAAAATGATTGATCCTAAACCTTCTATGTTCTATTGTGATCCTTGTCTTCTGAAGCTAAGAAAACACTAAAACAAGGGTTTGACCATTTCTTTGGGCATCTTGATCCCAGCGAGTTTAAGAATTGTCGGTGCAATGTTCTGCAAGGTTCCTCCTTTCGTAAAACTGAGCTTCGATTTCTGAAGAGAAGGGTTTTTTGAAATCACAACAAACGGAACATCGTTGGTGGTATGGGAAGTCTTCATTTCACCTTCCATAACCTCTGCGTTGCCATGATCTGCGGTGATGCAGACTATACCCTCTTTGTCAAGAACAGCATCAACCATACGCTTGATGCACTGATCCATGACCCCCAAACCTTTCATGGTTGCAGTGAGATTGCCCGTGTGCCCAAGCATATCAGCATTTGCAAAGTTGACGACAACAAAGCTGTATTTCTTTTTCTTGAGCTGTTCAAGAAACGTCTCAGTAATAGGAAGCGCACTCATTGCAGGAGTTTTGTCATACGTGGCAACTTTTGGGCTTGGGATAATGATGCGCTCCTCGCCGGCAAAAGGTGTTTCAAGGCCGTCATTAAAGAAATAGGTAACGTGCGCATATTTTTCTGTTTCTGCAATACGTAATTGTTTCCATCCCTGCTGCGCAATCATTTCACCGAGTGTATTTTTTGCATGGAAAGGGGAGAAAGCAACCGGTGCATCGATGGTTTTGTCGTATTGCGTCATGCAGACAAAGAAGAGCTCCTTGATGGGCGGAGGGGGTGTTCTCTGAAATTCTGTACTTCCAAAATGGAGGTCAACGAAAGCTCGGGTTATTTGTCGAGCGCGATCAGCACGGAAGTTGAAGAACACAACCGCATCACCATCTTCGACAGGGAGCGAATCCACCGGTGCAGGAGCAACAAATTCATCCGTGATCTTTTTTTTGTATGACTCTTGAATCATCGTTCTCACTTTTTTGATGCCTTGTTCAAAGGACAGCGGTTGAAGCGCATGATGCTTCGTCATGGTCTCATATGCCATCTGTGTACGCTCCCAGCGATGATCACGATCCATGGCGTAATACCGTCCAGCAACCGTTCCGATGCGCACTGCATCCGTTAATTTGAGTTTTTTGACATGGGATTCAAGGAGAGGGAGGTAACGCAATGCTGTTTGGGGTGCTGTGTCCCTCCCATCAAGAATAAGATGGAGCACCATGTTCTTGACATGATATTGTTTTGCTAACGCAAGGAGGCCGAAGAGATGCTCGATGTGGCTGTGCACTCCTTTGTCGCTCAATAACCCCATGATGTGGAATTTTCGCGACGGATGCACTCTCACGTGTTGTGTTGCTTGGATCAGAACGTGGTTGTTGAAAAAAGATTGGTCTTTGAGTGCTTGATTGATACGCACCATATCTTGGTTGATTAATCTCCCTGCACTGATATGGATGTGGCCGACAATCGAATTTCCCATGAAACCTTTGGGCAGACCAACTGATTCTCCATGCGCTTTGAGTGTAGTGTACGGATAATTTTGAAAATAATCCTGGAGATGGGGCGTTTTGGCAAGAGCAACTGCGTTGGCTTTCTTAGATGAACGTAAGCCATAGCCGTCGAGAATAATCAGGACAAGGGGGTGCTGAGGACTCAGACGATGCGCCACGTTCAGATGATATGTCGCTTTTTGCATCACTTCACCCGATAAGACTCACGTTTAATGCTTTAATCCTGCTAAAATCTTTATCCAGCGTAAGCAGATGAGCATCATGCACGTTGCATATTGCAGCGATCAAAATATCCATTTTATTGATGAGCGTTCCTGTTTCTGAAAGAGCCCCCATCATGTGTGCACTGGCTCGTGCTGCATCTGCAGTATAATC
>DUFX01000078.1 GCA_013331695.1 Candidatus Woesearchaeota archaeon | reverse complement strand
GGATATGTTGATGAAACCGGATTCGGTCAAATGCTTGTTGAACAGGGAGTTGCTTCTGATAAAGCCTATTCTGCAATAGACAAACTACCGGGCAGTCAAGTCCTCTTGGGCATGGTGCATGCACGAAAGGTCCCAGCTATCGCAAAGACCTTGCTCAGAAGTTAACCCAACACCGCAGCACCATCGTTCAATTTTTATATTTCAAAGTTCAAGATCTCCTGATGACTTCGTTTGCTCGTGTGCTTGTATTCCCTAGCTCCTCCTCTGTGCGGCCTGATGATTCTCGATTTCTTGCTGCAAGTCTTACGCAACTCTGTCCTGATGGTCTTTTCAAAAGATATGATCGAGCGTCTCTGCACCAGTATGGTATTCCTGACAAGGTTATTGAATATGGTTTCCCCCTCTATTCTTTTGGAACAGAGCCTGCCTATTTTGCAGGATCAATCGTAAGNNTGAATCTTGTTTTGCGGGATCTTGTTGCTGCAACACTCGGCAAACCGATTGCCTATCGTTCAGATACTCCCCTTTCTCGTTTTTCACCTGAACCGAAAAAAGATCGTCCACCCCGAATTCTGCAACTGGTTCCTCTTCAAGAAAGAACCTATGGTGCGGCGGATGATCCGATGACCTGTGTCGAATTGGTTCAAACGTATCAGTTTTTAGTCCAAAAAATTGCATATCAAATTATTACCCGTCTCCCTTGGGGTGTTGAAGTTGACGATCTTATCAGTGAAGGGTGGGTTGGCTTTTTTGATGCAGTTAAAAAATATGAGCCCGCTAAAGGAGCTTTTCCGTCCTATGCATCTCTACGTATCCGCGGCGCCATACTCGACTATTTACGTAGTCTTGATAGTGTTCCTCGTTCGGTTCGTGCAGTGTTAAATGAGGTTGATGACGCTGAACGAAAACTCCGGGCTCTTCATCCTCTTGCAGAAGTTACGCTTGATGCTATCCTTACAGAAGCAGGTGTTTCAAGAGAGCGGTATGAAGAATGCCGAAAGGACGCAGTTACGGTAGTCAGTGTTGATGATCCGGGTAGCAATACCCATGCACCACCCAACGAACGTCTGGATTTTTTTGATTCCTATTTTCGACACAAGGGTCCCACACCCGAGGATATTAATGTTGACGCCGAACTTGAAACAAGCCTGCGTCAAGCAATACAACGACTTGAACATTCTGATGATCGTACTGTTGTTGATCTCTATTACTTTTCTGATCTTAATCTCAGAGAAATCGGAAAAATTCTTGGTGTCTGTGAAGCACGAGTCTCTCAAATTCATACACGTGCACTGAAAGAACTTCGTCAGACGTGGTCGGTTCAAGAACTCAGGCAGGAACCGTAATGTTCATGTTGCAACCAATACCTGAAATCGTTGATAGCGAATATCATGCAGTTTTAAAACATCCTCGAATTCAAGTGCATGACGAATAGGAATCATAATCACACCCGGAGCAAGATGTTTTCCGTCTAGTTTTTTTACCATCCCGGCACCATTTCTCCCGCTCAGTACATAATTAAATTTTACTTTTTGCGTATGTGTTTTCTCTTTAAGACTATAAACAAAAAGAACGTTTCCTTGGAACCCTAATTTCTGAGCAATCGTTTTTCCGTCAAAAATACTGATACCCTCTAACAATACCCCTGTTCGTGCAAAAAAAGTAGGATCAAAGAGCTCTTCCCAAAGAATACTTTTAATGTCTATCTTTTTATCGGTCTTTATTTTCTTTTTCAATTCTTGAAGCTTCTGCAGTCGTTCCTTCAAACTGCCTTCTCTAAAAATCACAAGAAGATCAATATCTTCGGGAAGCGTTTTTCCCTTTACCGAAGACCCATACATAATAATATCAAAAAGAGTCGGGTCTTTTTTCTCATTTCCGAGCCATTTCTTGAAGTCGTTGAGCATCTTCTTTAAGCACCTCTGCCGCTTCTTGTGTCATTCTTTTGGTGTAGCTGTCTTGATAGAACGGGAAATCCTTGTCCAGGATATTATACACTTCGGGGTATTTTTCTTTTAATATTCTAAACCGATGCGAGTGTGATGATGGAGCGCTCCCTTCCTTCTTGAGCAGAAACAAATCAGCAGCCGCACTGATTGCTTTGAAGAGCAGGGTAACAGCTGAATTATACTTCTTTTTAGTATACGCTTGCTGGCCAAGATCAAGATACTCTTGAAGGTTCTCCTGCAAAATTTGTTCTTTTTCCATACTGTCCTCGCTGATGTATAATATAACAGATAACAACTATTTAAGCTTTTCGGTTGTATAGTACGTAAAAATAATACAATACAACAAAAATCATCTAAAAAACGTTTATTGTTGTACAGTACAAATTGTGATTGAGAAGCACATCAGCCAACTTCTTTTACCTCTCTTTTGTATCCTCTTGTATTTTTCACCCCCATTAAAACACCACAATCTTTATAAATGGACGAAATTTCTTCGCTGGATGGAAACACGAGTAGGTTTACCTTTCTTAGAGGCTTTCCAGATCGAATATCAGCGAAAGCTATGAAAGGAGCCTAAATAGTGCTGAATTACACTCAAGCCCTGGTAGTGTAGTCCGGTCTAGCACGGAGCCCTGTCACGGCTTCGACCCGGGTTCAAAAAATGCTAAATGGCCTTGTTTACAGGGCATAAGGCATTGGAAAGTCCCGGCCAGGGCGTATTGGGCCGGTAGCTCAGCCTGGTAGAGCATCTGACTTTTAGTCCGGAGTCAGGCAGTCATGTCTGAACCTGGCAAGGTGATCAGGTGGTCGCGAGTCCAAAAATACATCATAACCACACAACCTGTGTGTGATGTTTGGGAGTCTCGCCCGGCCCGTTATTATCAAACATCGAACAAACATCATAGAGCAAACAGAGAGCATCTGCATATACCACAACCAGATGCCGCAAAAACATACACGGCGATTGGGGAACCAACTTGGCAAAAACCATAACACCAAAGGTCAGCATTGCAAAGCATGTGCTGACACCGCAACACAGCAAGCTGAGCGATAAAGACAAGAAAGACCTCTTAGAGCGCTATAACATTTCTTTTACACAAATACCTAAAATCTTAAGCGCCGATGCGGTCCTCACCGGTCTCGACATCAAACCCGGAGATGTTATTAAAATTGTGAGAAAAAGTCCGACAGCAGGAGAAGCTGTTTTCTACCGAGGTGTGGTCTAAATGTCTGAAACCTCAAAAAGCCAGTACAGTAAAGCCCTCCTCAAGCATTACTTCAAGGAGCACAGCGTTGTCGCTTCAGATATTGAATCATTCAACAATTTTGTTGACTTTGAACTCCAGCAGATTATTGAGGAAAACAAGGAAGTTCAGCCGACGATTATTCCCCACAATATTGACGAATTCAAAATCCGCTTTGACAAAATCTGGGTTGAAAGGCCGACGATCATCGAAGCAGACGGCTCCAAGAAAAATATTTTTCCTATCGAATCAAGGCTCAGAAAAATTACCTACGCAGCTCCCTGTCAGCTTGAAGTTTCTGCTCACATCAATGGTGTACAGCGGGAATTGTTCACCACACAAATCGCAAATCTTCCTATCATGTTAAAATCAAAATACTGCCACCTTCGAGGCTTGTCTCGCGACGATCTGATTAAGTGCGGCGAGGATCCTGACGATCCAGGAGGCTACTTTATCATCAATGGAACTGAAAAAGTTTTG
Source organism: Candidatus Woesearchaeota archaeon (assembly GCA_013331695.1). Classification (GTDB taxonomy): domain Archaea; phylum Nanobdellota; class Nanobdellia; order Woesearchaeales; family UBA12501; genus UBA12501; species UBA12501 sp10192u. The sequence goes on along the minus strand of DUFX01000078.1, from coordinate 17,221 downwards.
ATCTCTGTTGAAGATCTTGCATCAAACAAACTGCTGATTGAACACCAAAAAATCGGCGTCAGCGATTTTGTCGGAAGATTGTTCTCAGAAAAAGGATCCTTCAAAATTCCGCATACCTTTGAAAAAATGAAGGACGGAATCTTTTATCTTACGTTTACGCGCGTCAAGCGTGTTCCGGTCATTGTGGTGCTCAAGGCGCTCGGCCTCACCAAAGATGAAGAAATTATGAAATTTATCAGTGCAACAACACCCTATGATGAAGTGTTTATCAACCTCTATGAGTTTGTTGATATCAAAAACCAGGAAGATGCCATCGACTGGATTGCAAAACGCATTGGCATTACCCAATCGCGGGAAATCCGCATTGAGAGGACCAAAGAACTCTTGGAAAAATACCTCCTTCCCCATCTCGGGCTTACGGAAAAAGACAGTCTTTCAAAAGCATATAATATGTGCAAGCTCTTGAAGCGCTTTATTGGGGTAAGCAAGGGCGAAGTTGCTGTTGACGACAAAGATCACTATATGAACAAACGCTTGAAGCTCAGCGGAGATCTGCTTGCAGATTTATTCAGGGCAAACTTCAAAGTGCTGATTGGGGACCTTTTGTACAACTTCCAGCGCATTGTCAAGCGGGGAAAGTTCCCTTCGATCAAAGTCATTATCCGGGACAAACTCTTAACCTCGCGTATTTACAGTTCGATGGCAACCGGAAATTGGGTCGGCGCACGAAAAGGAATCAGCCAGCGCATCCAACGATTGAACTTTATGGAAACCTTAAGCCATCTTCAGCGTGTTGTTTCTCCGCTGAGCTCAACACAGGAGAATTTTGAAGCACGCGGTCTGCACCCCACGCACATGGGAAGATTGTGTCCTGTTGAAACTCCTGAAGGAACCAACATTGGTTTGAGAAAAAATCTCGCTATGCTTGCAGAAATTTCCCAGCATGAAGGGGAAGAGGGCATGGTAAAAGTATTGAAAGAGTATGGATTAAAAGTTATCAAATAAAGAAAAGATAAAGATAAAGAAAAGTTATTAACTGAAGAGATGAAGCAACCTATGACCGAAGTGTACATGAACGGCAGATATGTGGGCGACGTGGAAGACCCTGCAAAGTTCGTAGAGAGCATCATTGCTGCCCGCCGAAAAGGAGAAATTTCTAAAAACGTCAATCTTAACTATTACCAGGACAAAAACGAAGTTCAAATTGAAAACCAGCGCGGACGTCTTCGAAGACCCCTGCTTGTTGTCAAAGATGGAAAACCCTTGTTGCTTGAAAAGCATCTCCAGCAGTTAGAAAAAGGAGAAATCACCTTTGCTGATCTGGTGCGACAAGGCGTTATTGAATATCTTGATGCCAACGAAGAAGAAGGAGCTTTTGTCGCATTTTTCGCCCGCGAACTGACCAAAGAACATACCCATCTTGAAATTTCTCCTACTGCAATCTTTGGTTTGTGCGGAAGCTTAGTTCCCTATGCAAACCACTCTCCGGGTGCGCGTATTGCCATGGGTTCCAAAAACCAAAAACAATCGCTTGGATTTTATGCAGCAAACTTCACGCTCCGGATGGATATGGATGTAAATATTCTTCACACTCCGCACATGCCGATTGTTCAAACGCTTATGCATCAATATTCTGATTATGACAAGCATCCTTCAGGACAAAATATTGTTGTTGCCGTGATGGCATTCAAAGGATACAACATGGAGGACGCGATCATCCTCAACAAAGGATCAATCGAGCGCGGATTTGGACGCTCAACCTACTACCGCCCTGCGGTTGTTGAAGAACTGCGCTATGCAGGAGGATTAACCGATGAAATATGCATTCCTGATAAGGATGTCAAAGGCTACAAAACTGAACGCGATTACCGCTTCCTTGATGCCGACGGCATTATCCGCCCTGAAGCAGTTGTTGCTGAGGGAGATGTGGTGATTGGAAAAACAAGCCCGCCTCGATTCTTGAGCGGAACTGAAGAATACAGCCTTACCACTAACACGCGCAGAGAAAGCTCCTTCACGATCAAGCATGGTGAACGAGGAGTTGTTGATTTTGTTATTCTCACTGAAAATGAAGAAGGAAACAAACTCATTCAAGTAAGACTGCGCGATGAGCGTATTCCTGAGGTGGGAGACAAGTTTACTTCCCGTCACGGACAGAAAGGAGTTGTGGGACTCATTGTTCCTCAAACCGATATGCCCTTTTCTGCGTCAGGAACGGTTCCTGATATCATCTTTTCACCGCACGGGGTTCCTTCACGTATGACGATCTCGCATCTTATTGAAATGGTTGCTGGAAAAGTCGGCTGTCTTGGCGGACGATTTGTCGACGGAACAACCTTTGAATCAGAGCCCGAAGACAAGCTTCGCAAAGAACTCTTAAGCTATGGATTTAGAGAAGACGGAACTGAAACCTTTTATGACGGGGAAACAGGAGAAGCCTATCAGGCAAAACTCTTTGTAGGAAATATGTACTATCTCAAACTCAAACATATGGTTGCAAACAAACTCCATTCGCGCGCGCGGGGGCCTATTCAGCTCTTAACGCGTCAGCCTACGGAAGGACGAAGCAAAGAGGGCGGTCTGCGTTTGGGAGAAATGGAAAAAGATACCTTTGTTGCACATGGAGCATCTCTTTTACTCAAAGAACGCTTTGATGCAGACAAGACGATTGTTCCTGTCTGTGAAAACTGCGGGATTATTGCAATCTACAACGAATTCAAGGACGCATCGTACTGTCCTATCTGCGGAGACAATGTGGAAATCAGCGATATCGAATTATCGTATGCATTCAAGCTGATCCTTGATGAATTCAAATCCTTGGGAGTCTATCCTAAATTAAAATTAACGACAAAATACTAACCTTAACAACAAAATATGAACTACCAACTGAGGAATCACCATGACTGACCACGAACGCTTCACGTACAAGAAAGTTGAGAGCATTGAATTTGGCATGCTTTCCCCTAAACTGATCAAGAAAATGGCGTCTGCAAAGATTGTAACGCCTGAGCTCTATGATAAAGAAGGATATCCTGTTGACGGCGGCCTCATGGACATCCGTTTGGGAGTTATTGATCCCGGTCTTAAGTGCAAGACCTGCGGAAGCAAACTGAAAGAGTGCATCGGCCACTTTGGATATATTGAACTTGCACGCCCCATCATCCACATCAAATTTGTTCCCCTTATCTTAAATATCCTCCGCTGTTCCTGCAGAGAATGCGGAAAGATTTTGATTCCCAAGAATAAACAGGACAAGGCAGCAGAGGCGCTTGAGCAAGTAGGAAAAGAAGGCTTGGAGAACCGCAGACTTAAACTGAAAGAAATCCTTGCTTCTTCAAAATCCGTCACCAAATGTCCGCACTGCAAGGCAAAACAATACAAAATCAGCCTCGAAAAGCCCTACACGTTCCTTGAAAATGAAAAGCGCATTTCGCCGATTGAAATCCGCTCGCGTCTGGAAAAAATTAATGATGAAGAAGTAAAACTCTTTGGATTGAGTCCTGACGTGGTGCGTCCTGAATGGACAGTGCTTACGGTGCTGGCAATTCCTCCGGTTACGATTCGTCCTTCTATTACCCTGGAAAGTGGAGAGCGCAGTGAAGATGATCTCACGCACAAACTAGGAGATATTGTCAGAATCAACCAGCGTTTGTTTGAAAATATCAATGCAGGAGCTCCTGAAATTATTATTGAAGACCTCTGGGACCTGCTCCAATATCACATCACCACATTCTTTGACAATGATGTTGCTCAGCTTCCTCCTGCACGCCACCGATCAGGCCAGCCCTTGAAGACGATCAGCGAGCGTATCCGAAGCAAGGAAGGAAGGATCCGGCACAACCTTGCAGGAAAACGTACGAATTTCTCTGCGCGTACCGTTATCTCTCCTGACCCCATGATCAAATTGAATGAAGTGGGTATTCCCTATATTGTTGCTATGAAATTGACCGTTCCTGAGCGTATTACCGACTGGAACATGGCATACCTCAAAAAATTTGTTGAACGCGGACCTAAAAAATACCCCGGAGCAAACTATATTATCCGTCCTGACGGCAAGAAGAAAAAGATTACGGATGAAACACAGGAAAAACTTCTGGAAGAAATCCAGCCTGGATACATTGTTGAACGCCACCTCATGGATGGCGACGTTGCAGTTTTCAACCGACAGCCTTCGCTTCACCGTATGAGCATGATGGGCCACCGCATCAAAGTTCTTCCCTACCTAACCTTCCGATTGAATCCTGCAGTCTGCCACCCGTACAACGCAGATTTTGACGGCGACGAGATGAACCTCCATATTCCTCAAACAGAAGAAGCCCGCGCAGAAGTTGAAATCCTGATGATGGTTGAAAATCAGCTGATCAGCCCCCGTTACGGACTGAGCGTTATCGGCTGTATTCAAGACGCAGTTTCAGGATGCTACATTCTTACGAAAGATCTGGTGTTCAACCGGCAGGATGCTTTGAGTATCCTCTATAAAGTCGGCGTGACTGACTTTTCCGGACTGCCCGACAAAGACGAAATCCACGGACGCGAAATTTTCAGCTGTCTGCTTCCGAAAGACTTTTCTTTTGTTGGCTACAGCAAACAAAACAAAAAACGTGTTGAACCTGATGTTGTTATTAAAAATGGAAAGCTCACCAAAGGCTATATGGATTCTGCAAATCTTGGCCACGGACAGGGATTAATGTTAAGAAATCTTCATAAACAATATGGAAAAGATTTCACGATTGACCTGCTTGGAAAAATGGTGAGGCTCGGAATCCTTTCGCTGTTGAAACGAGGATTCTCAACCTCACTTGCTGATACGGATCTTCCCCGGGAGGCACAGGATAAAATTCGGGAGATCAAAGAAAAGGCTGAAGCAGACGTTGATGTACTCATTCAAAAATATCATAATAAAGAACTGGAAGTGTTCCCTGGTAAGACCTTGTTTGAAACGCTGGAACTGCGCATCCTTGAAACGCTCAACAAAGCGCGTAACGAAATTGGTACGTTGGTTACCGAGCACGCTACAGAAGGAACCGGAACCAGTATCATGGCGCGAAGCGGAGCGCGGGGAACGCCTATCAACATGGCTCAGATGGCAGCGTGCGTCGGCCAGCAGGCATTGCGGGGCGCGCGTATTGACAAAGGTTTCAGCCATCGAACCCTCAGCTGCTTCAAACAGCATGACTTGCTTCCTGCAGCCCGCGGATTTATTGCAAATGGATTCAAATCAGGATTAACTCCCTACGAATTCTTCTTCGCAGCTATGACCGGCCGTGATTCATTGATGGATACTGCTCTTCGAACACCTAAATCGGGTTATCTCTATCGAAGATTGGCAAACGCCATGCAGGATCTGCGCGTCGAATACGACCAGACAGTCCGCGATGCAGCAGGAAAAATTATCCAATTTGAATATGGGGAAGATGGCATTGACATTTCCAAAAGTGAGGGCGGAACGATCAACGTCAAGCGTATTGTTGAACAAGTTTTGGGGCACGGAGCCTAAGGGAGGAAAAGCAAGATGGAAACTGAAGCAGTGCAGGAAGTATATGCAGAATACGAACAGCACTTGAACAAAAAGATCTTTGACGACTTAAAGGCAGCTCTTCCTGAAAAAGCAACGAAACAGCAAGTAAAGGCAATCCTTGATCGTTTAGTGAAAGAAAAAAAGGCCAGCTCGATTGAACCCGGGGAAAGTGTCGGTCTTGTCGGTGCTGAATCTATTGGAGAACCCGGCACGCAAATGACGCTGAACACGTTCCACTTTGCAGGTGTTGCTGAGATGAACGTTACCACGGGTCTTCCCAGGATTATTGAGATTCTTGACGGAAGAAAAGAACTCAGTACGCCGATGATGGAAATCTATCTGAAAAAACCGTACAGTGAAGGAAAAGATATCAAAAAAATTGCGTTGATGATCAAAGAAACCCTGGCAGAAGAAGTCATCAGCGAGTTTGAAATTAACATTCTTGACTATACCCTGCACATGAAGCTGAATCTCGCAAAGCTTGATGATATTGGACTCACTCAAAAGGGATTTATCCGTGCGCTTGAGAAAGCTGCAAAATTAACCGTCAAGGAAAAAGAAGACGGCATCATGGTCAAAGCCAGCGCAAAAGACGCAAGTTTGAAAGAGTTGTACAAACTGAAAGAACGGATTAAAGTAACTTATATTCAAGGAGTGAAAGACATTACACATGTTCTTCCTATCCGACGAGGATCTGAGTTTATTGTGATTACTGCAGGAACCAATCTGCGCAAGGTGATGGGGCTGGATTTTGTGGATACCATGCGAACCGTTTCCAATGACCTCTATGAAGTTGCTGATGTGCTTGGCATTGAGGCTGCACGCCAAGTTATCATTGATGAAATCTTTAAGGTTATTGAAAGCCAGGGTTTGAATATTGACTACCGCCACATTATGCTCGTTGCAGATATGATGTGTACCTCAGGAAAAATCAAGGGAATTACCCGATATGGTGTTGTCAGTGAGAAGTCATCCGTGCTTGCACGTGCATCCTTTGAGACTCCTATTAAACATATTATGGAAGCAGCATTATCTGCTGAGCGCGATCATCTGACTTCGGTTGTAGAAAATGTAATGCTCAACCAGCCGGTTCCTATCGGCACCGGACTTCCCGGTTTAGTTATCGAAGTAAAACAAGGGAACGTGAAGAAAGACGAGAAGAAAGAAGAGAAGAAAGGCGACGCTGGGGAGATCGGGGAGAGCGAAAAAGAGAACTAGAGAACCGAAAAAGAGACCGAAAACAGAAATAATAAAAAGGAGTACAGATTTCGCATTATCATTTCACGTTATCTGGTGAACAACCATGGAAGACTTCAAAAAACTCATCAAAACCAACAAAGTCTGTTTAGGAGCAGAAGAAACCATTAAACATTTGAAACGAGGAGAGCTCAACAAAGTGTTTGTTACATCCAACTGTCAACAGCAACTGGTTGATGATATCTCGTATTACGCGGGTCTTGGTGAAGTTGAAGTGGTGGTGTTGGATATTCCTAACGACGAATTAGGTATTCTCTGCAAGAAACCCTTTGCCATCTCAGTCTTAGGAGTTAAAAAAGCATGAAGATCAAGTATGACCTTTCTTTAATCACCCTCATTGCGCTATTTGAAAAAACAACTCACGCACAGGTGAAGGATTGTTTTCAAGACAATGTTCTCAGCAGACTTACCTTTGTTGTACAGCTCGGTGAGTTGTCGAAGGCCGTTGGTAAATTCGGAGCAAACGTCAAACATCTTGAAGCAAAGCTGAAGAAAAAGATCCGTATTGTTGAATTCGATCCGGATAAACTTGTTTTTATCCGGCACATGGTGCTTCCTCTGCAAATCCAGGGTATCGAAGAGATTGAAGAAGGAAGAGTGGTGATCACCGGCAACGATACACAGACCAAGGGGCTCATTATTGGAAGAAATGCTGCAAATCTCCGCAATCTGGAGAATAACTGCAGGCGTTATTTTCCTGAAATTAAGGAGATTCGTGTGGTGTGAGGGAGATTGATGGGCTGGTAATCGGTGGATTCAGGACAGAGCCTGCCTACCCAAAACCTTTATAAACCTCCTGCTTCTCCGACAAGGATACCCTAGAATAGGATATGATAAATAGGATATGATAAAACATGGCAAAAAAATCACGCGGACTCAATGCAGGAAAAAGCCTGAAGAAACGACGATCCAATGGTCTTTGGCTGAATCGAAGATATATCTCTCGAACCTTGGGTTTGAAGCAAAAAGCTGATCCTCTTGCAGGAGCTTCTCAAGCGCGGGGCATTATTGTTTCTAAAGTTCAAGTTGAAGCTAAACAGCCCAACTCTGCCATGCGAAAATGTGTGCGCGTACAGCTGATCAAAAATGGAAAACAAATCACTGCTTTTGCACCGGGCGACGGCGCCATCAAAATGATGGATGAACACGACGAAGTCATTGTGGAATGCATCGGCGGAAAAATGGGCCGTGCAAAAGGAGACTTGCCAAGTATTCGCTGGTGTGTTGCGAAAGTGAATGGCCAATCGCTTCCTGCATTACTTAGCGGAAAGATTGAGAAGGCAAGGAAATAAATAACACGCACTAAAAAACCAATACCTTTATATACATCCTCGCTCTCAGTAATTCTTGAATTCTGAGAACATTTCAGGTGTTCATGTTGGAATTGTCATATAACACAATGCAAACACATCAACTATCACCTCAACTGGTGAAAACTGGAACCACAACGATTGGTCTTGTCTGTAAAGACGGCGTTGTTCTGCTTGCTGATAAAAAAGCAACAGCCGGCACCATGATTGTGGACAAACATGCAAAGAAAATCCACCAAATTGATGACGCGATCGGCGTCACGATTGCAGGCCTGGTTTCTGATGCACAGTATTTAACCAAACTTGCCCGCGCTGAAATCAAACTAAAAAAAATACGAACCGACTCTGAAGTTACGATTGCTCAAGCAGCAAATGTCCTTGCCAACCTTTCCTATTACAACCTGAGAAAAATGAGCATGGTTCCCGGTATTGTGGGATTCCTCATTGCAGGAAGAGACAGCTTAGGTTTTCACCTGTATAACATTGGTATTGACGGAAGTATTACTGAAGAAAAAGATTACACCTCGGATGGTTCAGGAAGCATTTTTGTCTACGGCGTCCTTGAAACGCTCTATAAAAAGGATATGACTGTTGAAGAGGGTGTTGCGCTCGGCAAGAAAGCCTTGCACGCTGCAATCCAGCGTGATGCTGCTTCGGGCTGTGGTTTCGATATTGTTGTTATTAATCATGAAGGCTTCAAGCGCATTGAAAGCAAGGACATTAATTTCAAAATTGAATAAACTTCCTTTTACCTTGCGAATAGGCATCCTTTTACAATCTCTTCAAATCTCTATGTGTATACGAAATGGCAGACATCTTAAAAGAACTCCTTGAATTCTTTCCTGAAGGAAAGATTAGTGATGCAGGCTTTGAAGGAGCCAACATCATGCTCTATACGACTGATAAAAATTTCTTTCTCAACAATGAGGGTATTATCAGAAAAGTCGTGAGTCATTTCAAAAAACGTGTAGAGCTTCGTCCTGATCCTTCGATTACGATGGATCCTGAAAAGGCAAAGGCCATTATCGAACAGATTATTCCTCAAGAAGCAAAGATGGACAATATTATCTTTGACAAATTTAGGAGCCAGGTCATTATTGAAACTGAGAAACCCGGGCTCTGCATTGGAAAACAAGGCGCGTTGCTTCAAGAAATTCGCGAGAAAACATTATGGGTTCCTATTATCAAACGAACACCGCCTATTCGCTCCCTTATTATTGAAAAGATTCGGGAAGTCATTTACCAACATTCTGAAGAGCGCAGAAAATTCCTCAACAGAGTGGGGCATCGTGTGTACGACGGCTGGATCCGTGCAAAGAAAAATGAATGGATTAGAATAACCTATCTCGGTTCAGGAAGACAAGTCGGAAGAAGCTGCCTCCTTTTACAAACACCTGAATCCCGAATCCTGTTGGATTGCGGCATTGATCCTGCGCGAACTGACCATACTGCTTTCCCTTTTTTTGAAGCTCCTGAATTTAAAATTGATGAGCTTGACGCAGTCATTATTACCCATGCACATCTCGACCATTGTGGTCTTGTTCCGCTTTTATTCAAGTTTGGATATAAAGGGCCGGTGTACTGCACGGCACCTACCCGCGACATCATGGCTTTGCAGACGCTTGACACCGTTAAAGTCATGAAAAATGAAGGAAAGGATCCGTATTATACTTCTGAAGAAGTCAAACAAATGGTCATGAACACCATCTGTCTTGAATATGAAGAAGTAACTGATATCACGCCTGACATTCGTATCACCCTTTACAATGCCGGCCATATTTTGGGAAGTGCCATGGTGCATATCCATGTCGGAAATGGCCTTCATAATCTCGTCTATACAGGAGATATGAAATTTGGACGGACGCATCTTCTTGAACCTGCAGCATGCCAGTTTCCGAGACTGGAAACGCTGCTGATTGAATCCACCTACGGCGGGAGAGATAACGTCATGCCTCCTGACAGGGAAGCAGATGATATGCTCAGAGATATTATCAAAAATACTCTTGCCAATCATGGAAAGGTCTTGATTCCTGTTTTAGGATGCGGTCGGGCGCAGGAAGTGATGATTTTGATTGAGAAACTCGTGCGCAATAAAGAGCTTGAACCCATTGAAGTGTATGTTGATGGAATTTTGTGGGATATTACTGCCATTCACACTGCATATCCGGAATATCTTAATCACCTCATTCGCAAGGAAATTTTCCACAAAGATAATAATCCCTTCTTATCTCCGATCTTCAAGCGTGTCGGTTCTACCAAAGAACGACAGCAGGTGATTGAAGACGCTAAGCCTTGTGTGGTGCTTGCAACGTCAGGAATGATGGTGGGAGGCCCTTCGGTGCAATATTTCAGAGCCTTTGCAGATTCACCCCGCAATTCGCTGGTGTTTTCCTGCTTCCAGGCAGAAGGAAGCTTGGGGAGACGCATTCAGAATGGAGAGCGAGAGTTTGTTTTTAGGGAGGGTAAAAGTCAAGATATCTTTGAATGTAAAATGGAAGTTTCCAAACTCGAAATTACTGGGCATTCTGACCGCAAGCAGTTGATGAGTTTTATTTACAAATGCGATCCTCAGCCAAAGAAAGTCATTGTCAACCATGGTGAGAGTTCCCGTTGTCTTGATTTCGCAAGCAGTATCTACAAGCAAAATAGGATTGAAACTGCTGCTCCCAGGAATTTGGAGACGGTGAGAATTAAGTAATACTTTTGCACTTCTTTTTCTTCAGAATTCCAAACTTGATTTCCTGGATTTTCCGGTTGAACCGTGATAATTCCGAAATAAAGGTATTAAATCCGGAAAAACTACTAACAAAACCGAAAATTTTCCAATTCTGTCGTGATTCTTCCGATTTTTTCTAGCAAAGGCTTTTAAATTTTAAAATTCTAGAAAACAGAGAATGAAAAAGAAAGAAAAATTAAACCAACGATCGCACACTTCAGGAGTGTACTCGATTGAGCATCACTTTTCTAGGGATCTCCTTACCTATAAATATCTTTCTATCACGTTCACGCCAGGATCGCATAACCAGGTATTGCACTCGATTGAGCATCGGGGTGCCCTATCGGGCTGTCTGGGTTCAAATCTGGGTGCATCCAATATGTGCAACGGGTGAAAGTCCCAGTCCTGGCGTGTCTTTTTTAATAAAGTTGAAAAGTAAGAGAAAAAACAATAAAAAATAAGATGTTCAAAACGCCTCATAATACTGGTCAAGCTCCCAGGGTGTGACTTGCAGTCTAAATGCATCCCATTCTTTCTGCTTTGCTTCTAAGAAAGCAGGAAAAGCATGCGGTCCGAGTGTTTCCTTGGCAATATTACTCTTCTTGAGTTCTTCCAGTGCTTCTCCGAGTGTCTGTGGAAGTGTGGATACTCCCAAGGCGCGTCGTTCTTCCTCTTCGAGGTGATACAAATTTTTCTCAATCGGCGACGGCGGAGCAATCTTGTTCTTGATCCCGTCTAATCCTGCTTTGAGCATTACTGCAAAAGCAAGATACGGATTTGAGCTGGGATCAGGACATCTGACCTCGATACGTATCGCTTGTGTTCGTCCCGGGAATGCCCGCGGGATGCGAATCAATGCAGAGCGATTGCGCTGACCCCAGGCAATATAGACCGGAGCTTCGTATCCAGGCACGAGTCGCTTGTACGAATTGACCGTTGGTGCAATCACTGCGCTGAGGCTTCGAATGTGTTTGAGTACTCCACCCACATAATGGCGTGCAATGTCAGAAAGCCCATACAGGCCATCGCCAGGAAACACATTTTTTCCTGTGTTGATATCAGCAAGGCTTTGATGGGTATGCATTCCGCTTCCATTTTGCCCAAACAAGGGTTTTGGCATAAAAGTTGCATGCAAGCCATGATGATGTGCAATCGTTTTGACGACTTGTTTTAATGTGATAGCATTGTCTGCTGTTTTTACAGCATTGCTGAATCTGAAGTCAATCTCATGCTGTCCTGGAGCAACTTCGTGATGGCTCATCTCCACTTCCATGCCCATTGCTTCCAGTGCTTTGACAATTTCTCCGCGCACTCCCACTGCTGCATCTCGTGGAGCCAAGTCAAAGTATCCTGTGTTGTCATGCGGTTCGAGATCTTTTCCTGGTTCTCGGGGTTTGAATAAGAAAAATTCCAGTTCAGGACCTGCCTGCATGAAGAAACCCAGCTGTGCTGCCTCATGCATGGCTTTTTTGAGGATATATCTCGGATCTCCTTCAAAAGGTTTTCCATCTGCAGTGTAGACATCGCAGATCAACCGTAGGATTCGTTCTTCTTCATCGCTCCATGGCAGAATCGCATACGTCGAAGGATCGGGTTTGAGATACATATCACTTTCAGAAATCTTGGTGAAGCCTTCAATCGAGCTTCCATCAAACCAGGTTCCGTTTTCGAGGGAATCTTTAAGGTACGTAACAGGAATCGTTACGCTCTTTATGACCCCTTTAATGTCCGTGAAGACCAGATCAACAAACTTGACACTGTCTTCTTCTGCTTTTTCAAGAACTTGGCTTATGGTTAATTCGCCTTTTCCGGTTATTCCTGCCACCCTTCCAGGTATTAAAGTTTGCACTACGGTTTGATCCATATCTATCAGCCCCCTTTGTTTTTGGCTCCTTGCCCATTTTACTAGGTATCAACGATGTCGTATCAAAGATGTGCTCTGTCCTTTGCTGAGGCGGTTCTTTTTATTAAGTTATTCCCAAAGATAGTAAACAGAATTACAATAATAATGAGAAAATTTAAAAATTGTTTAATATTATTCGCTTTTTTGTGGACAAACTGAACAATCGAACAGGGGAAGGAAATGAACAGCCCGAGCACGCAGGAGCCTTGTCTCTCGATACCGTTGACTATCGCATCCTGCATTTGCTTTCTCACAATCCTGAACTGACGTATCGAAAACTTGCAAGCCAGCTGGAAAAGAGCCCTGCAACCGTTTTGAATCGGCTCCGACAGCTCAGAAAGTCAGGCGTGATCAAAGGCCAGCAGCTTGTTCTGAACTATGAAAAACTGGGCTATGATATTTTTGTGATCATCGAGCTCCAGATTGGGAAAGGAAAACTGCGCGAGCTTGAACAGAAGATTGCACGCCATCCAAATGTTGTTGCCGTGTACGATTGTACAGGTTCCTTTGATGCAACGATCTTTGCCCGCTTCAAGAATACACGGAGTATGGATGTGTTCTTGAAAAAGATTCAAACGTATGATTTTGTTGAGCGAACCAATACTCGTTTAGTTCTCAATACCATCAAAGAACGGTCGTTGACTCCTTGGTAAGAGAGGGTACCTATCTTCTCTATCTTCTTCTCGTTGAACTATCCGTTGGCGAGATCTTTATTCCTTTCAACAGCATGCGGGGTCCAGCAATTCCGCGTATGCGTGCTCCTCTCCAGACTGACTTTCCTTTGGGATTCTTTTCGCTTTTCCATGCAGAAGGCTGGTTAAAAAAATAGATCGTTCCGTCATCACCTAGAACCTCACCGAGTTTACTGTTTCTCGGCATAGCGCGAATTTCTCCGGTTACATAACCTGGCATGCAATCACCTCAAGATGAGAATACGAGGTATGGACTTTTTCAATTTATATAGTTTGTGATAGAATTTTTCCCCCTTTTCTCTGTTGTCGTCGTGCCCTATTCCTCTCCCGCGCCCGTTCATTCGTTAAGGCGTATCTGCAGTCAACGCACCATTTCCTGAGTTTATTGAGGCTCCTAATCGTCCCCCCACAACGCTGGCATTCAACCATCAGCTGAGGGGAACGGTTGCTCTATTTAAGTCTTGTTGGTTTTGAGTACCTAAAAGTAGTTAAACACTAGAAAAGTTTATATACTAGTAGTACTTAATAAAATCTATGAAACTCGCCAAGAGATGTGTAAAAACCTTGAAAAAAGCCTTTATAAGCTGTATAAAGCTTATCTGTACACCTTCCTGTACACCCCTCTGTGCGTCTCCCTGTAATCCCTTTTGTACCTGCCTTAGAAAGGTTTTATAACCTGTATAAACCCATCATCCCCCAAACCCCTTTATTCCGCCCATTTATTCCATTCCGAGGTTGACCATGAACACGAAATTCAGTCTCATTGTCCTTGCCCTTCTTGTCTTTGCCCTCGGCTGGACAACAGGTTTAATGGTCACCGGTCTTGTAACTGATCTCAGTTCTCAAGGCGCTGAAAGCCCAGTGAGTTTGCACAATTTGAAGAATGGGAATGTGGAGCGTTTCTCTCCCAGCGATTTTGTTGCTGAGGACCAGATCCATGTCTATGACGATAGAATTGTGCTGGATATCGAGGATGCCCGCTGGGCGAAGTTTACGAATACGAATTCCATGGATCCCTTTTTTGACACCGGTGCAAATGGTATTGAGGTTGCTGTTACCAGTCCTGGCCAGTTGCATGTGGGTGATGTGATTTCATTTACCGTCGAAGGATCAGATCGCGTCTTAATCCACCGCATTGTCGGCTTTGGCTACGACGAAGAAGGTTGGTTTGCTATTACCAAAGGAGATAATAATCCACAACCAGATCCTGTCAAAGTGAGATTTGGAGATATTAAGGGTGTGTTGGTTGGTATTATCTATTAAGTTACTGGTGGAACAATGAAAACAATTGAACAGGATAACTCCCCCCATATCCACTATTTTGTTGTACCTGCATACGAGGACACTTTTCGTTTTTATGCTGCCAAATCACGTGCGCATCTCCTTCGTTCGCTGGGATATCGTGAGGATCCCTGGAGTCCTGCTTCGTATGGTGAACTCTCCTTGCGGACCATCCAAGAAGTTTCAGAATCCACTGCTTGTTGTGCTCCTTATTCCCCCCATTTCTTACGGGAAGATCGGGCGCTTAATCGGGAAGGAGTATATAACTTAGGATCTTTTCGAGTTGATCCAAGAAGATTTGTGAACTAAGCCTCGCCCAAATGCCTCTCAATCAATTCTTCATCCCACAATCCCAATAACTGAAGGCGTCTTCGTATTTCTTCATTCGTTTTTCCTTCTTCTTTGAGCTTGCGGATGTGCTTCATCAGAATGCCTGAATGATATTCCGGCTGTTTGCGCACTGCAACCGTTTTCTCTGCCTGTTCACTGCTGTTCGCATCGCCGACAAAATGAAAGGGATTCTGAGGTGCTTCTTGTTTCCTGCTCTTGAGTTGTTCAATGAATTGTTTCACTTTCTCAGCAAAATGCTCTTCTTTTCTTTGTTCGATTTTTTTCTGCACTCTCTGTGCATCCTGCATGGCATCCAGCAGTTCGTCTTTTTCTCTGCGCGTCTGCTGTTGCTCTTGTCGTATGCCTTCTGCTCGTTCTTTGTTGGTGCGGAAGCGCTGTTGTTGTGCTTGAACATCTTCCTTCTGTTTTTCCTTTTTCAATCGATCAAAATACACCTGTTTTTCATTATCTTGTAACTCATTTTTGAGCTGGTGGAGTTTTTCTTGTTTGAAAAAATAATCAATCGCTTCAGGCTTCCAGCCCATGGCTTCTACCTTTTCCCGGATCTTTGCTTCAGACAAGCCTTCTCGCTGAAGCTTGGCAGCCATCTGCCCAAGGATAGTTGTCTGATAATATGGTTTGCTGAATTTTTCTTTCCAGCCAGCATGGTGAAGCAGTTCTGATCGCCAGGTTTTGAAGCTGTTTGCACGTTGTCTCCAGCGGTCTTTCCATTCGGTTTTTGCGCTGTTCAACTGTTGAAAAAGCTGCTTTTGTTCTTCAAGTGTTTTCGGATTGAGTCCCTTCAGTCCCATTTGGCGTCTCTTCAATTCGCTTCGAGCTATGAACAGTCCTGAACTGAAGATTTCCAATATGGAAATTCCTGCAAGAAGGCTTCCGATATACAAGAGGGACATATTGGCAAGATCCGTTTCTCCTGTCTCTTTCACAAGGTAGCCCCCATACCAATTTTCCCCAAATTCTATCAGGCTCCAGATGATTGCAACCAGGATGACCAGTTTCACAACTGCAAAACGCTTCGTTTCCTGTCGTTGTTCACGTTGCTTTTCAGGCGCAGGTGTTGCCGATTGAACAGTTTGTCGAGCATCCTCTTGTACGTCTTCTTTTTGAAGAATGACCATATTCCTGCTTTCTATGCTTCAGGACTTATAAAGATTGTTGCGGTGAGGTAGGCTGTGTGATGGGTGTGAGACAGGGAATCTTTTAAAATAACCCTTGCTTAGTATGTCTCATGAGCGGACCGGGACCTGGAAAACATCGCATGAGGAATGTGCTCTATATCCATCAGAAAGGAAAGAGCAGAGCTACGACCACTCATCTTGATGTTGAGGGTCCTATTTCTCACATTATCCGGCCTGGCGAGATTACATTCATCAAAGGCAAGCCCGGCGGTGCGTTTATTGCGCTGAAAAAGGACATGATCAAACGTGCCGAACGATTCTTGAAATAGCTTAAACTGTTTGTGCCATGAAACCTGTTCCTATCGAAAAAGTGTACGCCATTCTCAAGCGAGAAGCTGTGCACTACCAAGTTCCTGTTGTTGATCTCATAAAGATGCAGACCAACGATCCGTTTAAAGTGCTGATCACAACAATGCTTTCTGCCAGAACAAAAGATCAAACAACGCTTGGTGCGGCTCAACGATTATTTGCCAAAGTCAAAAACTTTGCCGACCTAGTCAAACTTTCTTCCAAAGAACTCGAACAGCTGATTTATCCTGTTGGTTTCTACAAGACCAAAGCAAAGCATCTGAAACAGCTTCCGCTCGTGATGCAAGAAAAATTTGATAATCATATTCCTCAAACGATTGAGGAACTCATTCAGCTTCCCGGCGTTGGAAGAAAAACAGCAAATCTTGTTGTTGCAGTCGCCTTTGAGAAGCCTGGAATGTGTGTGGATACGCATGTGCATCACATTATGAATCGGCTTGGCTACGTGAAAACCAAAAACCCTTTTCAAACTGAAATGGCTCTGCGGAAAAAGCTTCCGATCCTATATTGGGAGAAAATTAATTCGCTTCTTGTTGCCTTTGGCCAGCATCTCTGCACACCTGTTTCTCCCAAATGCAGTGTCTGTCCGATTTATCGATATTGTAATCGGGTTGGGGTAAAAACTAGTCGCTGATCCGCTCATGTTCAGCATTCCAGTTCTTGCTACCCCCATACGCAATATTTATATAGCAGTTGCTATATATTT
>DUFX01000019.1:25927-31883 GCA_013331695.1 Candidatus Woesearchaeota archaeon | reverse complement strand
GCCAACGTTGCGAACGTTGTGCTCTACCGAGCTGAGCTACACGCCCATAATGTTAATAAACTGTCATCTTTACTATAAATTTTCTGGTTCTCACTCGTAAGAATAACTTAGACCTTTCTCTTCCACCGAGGCCCCTTCGGCGTGTCCTCCAGTACAATACCCATCGCGTTCAACTCTCTCCTGATCTGATCAGCTCGTTCAAAATCTCTCTTTTTTCGTGCAGTTTCTCGTTCCTGAATCATTTTCTTTGCCTGCTCGTCCAGCGGATTTTTCTCTTTTTCCATGACGTTGAGGATGTTGTTCATATCCATCATAAAATCAAGCACTTTGATGCTGTCTGCTGTCGCCATCATATTTTTTGCCCGGAGCGTGTTGATTTCCCTCATAAAATCAAAGAGATATCCGAGTGCTCCTGAACTATCAAAATCATCGTCCATGGCTTCAGTAAATCCTTTTCGCGTTGTTTCAATAAACACATCAACGGTTTTATTCTCTTTTCTTTTTTCATTTTCATATCCTCTCATCACTTCAAGAAAATCCCAGATGCGCATTAATCCTGCTTTTGCCTGGTCAAGCACTGCGTTAGAAAAATTAATAGGTCCGCGGTAATGGGTGCTCAGCAGGAAATAGCGTACAACTTTGGGATGGTATTTCTTCAGCACCTCTCTAATGGTAAAAAAGTTGCCCAAGGATTTTGACATCTTCTCATTGTCAACCATGACATGGCCGTTGTGAAGCCAGTATTTTGCCATAGGCTTTTCATAGGCGCCTTCGCTCTGTGCAATCTCATTCTCATGGTGCGGGAAAATCAGATCAATGCCCCCTCCGTGGATATCAAAGGTCTTTCCTGTTTTTCCCAGATGCTTTGCAGACATGGCGCTGCATTCAATATGCCATCCTGGTCTTCCTTTTCCCCATGAACTGTCCCAGAAGATTTCTCCTTCCTTCTTGAACTTCCACAAGGCAAAATCAAACGGATGTTTTTTCTGATCATCGACTTCAACCCGCGCTCCTGCTCTGAGATCTTCGAGTTTTTGTTTGGAGAGTTTTCCGTATGATCTGAATTTTGTCACATCATAATAGACGCCGTCATTCTTGATAACATAGGTGAAGCCTTTTTTTTCAAGCTGTTTGATGAGATCCAGCATTTCTTTGATATGCTCAGTTGCTTTGGGATGGATGTCAGCATCAAGAATGCCTAAGGCTTTGTAGTCTTTTTTATATTCGAGAATCATGCGTTCTCCAAGTTCTCGTTCTGCTGTTTTTTCTTCACGCGCCCGGTTGATGATTTTGTCGTCCACATCGGTGTAGTTGGAAACAAAGGTCACCTTCAGGCCTTTCCAGGTCAAGTATCTTCTGATGACATCAAAAGCAATGGCGCTTCTTGCATGGCCCATGTGGCCGAGATCATAGACCGTTGGCCCGCAGACATATATGCTGACTTCTCCTTGTTTCACGGGCTGGAAGAATTCTTTTTCTTTGGTTAAACTGTTAAAGACGCGAAGGGCCATGGTGATCAGATCCTTGAGGGCAGGGTTGTTTTATATAGTTTTCTCACAACCAGGAGAAATACCATTCATATTCAGATAACAAATACCCTGATTCTACTTCTTTTGGCACAAGTTAAAGAGAATTTCATATGCTTTCACCACATCTCTCTGCTTCACAAAGAACAGCATTTCTGGAACACAGCTCATGGTTTCAATGATATTAATGTCATGGATCATGAGTTCCGTGGCGAGGGTAGTGATGATTCCCGGTGTCCATACTGCTTCTTCTGCCAGTTGGATGTTGATCTCTGCAAGGTTTTCCTCAGTGTAGCGAATGACTTTTTTAGAGAAAAGAGCCAGTAATTTCTCCTTATTCTTGTCATTAATAATCAGTTTTATGGCCTGCTCTCCCTGCATAATCAGCGCGATTTCTCCTTTATCATAATCGATCAACGGAAAAACACGTTGAAGAAGTTCCTGGGTTTGCTTACTTTTCTCCAGCGCTATCTCTACAATATTGGAAGTTATTTTTATGTCCTCAGATCTTGCAATAACCTTCCGTGCATTTTCAAATTTCTTTTCTAACGGCTGTTCTTCTTTATAGCGGCGGATGGCACTGATGACGGCGTCAACCTGGGTCTGTAGTTTGTTTTTTTTAATGAGGTAGAGCGCAAGATTCTTAAGACTCACAATTTCTTTTTCTAACGCTCGCCGTGCTATCACATCTTCTTCAATTTCCTTCCAGACGGTCTTGGTAATTGATGTCATTTTTGACAGAATATTGTCATTATTTATAAATCTATGCCAATGGTGTCACTACACATATATGGCACGAGAGCCTCATTCTTGATGGGATTCATATCCCGAACACCGTGTTTGGCGAATACCCATAACCTCACCGTAATCAATGCAGGGAGATGAAATAAAATGGGAGCATTCAATTTTGACAACATGTTTACACGAGAAGCAATGGCAGAATTTTACAGCGTTGCTGTTCGTGAAAAGAGATCCCTAATGCAAGATATAGCCGATGGAGCATATGTTTCATCTGATCTAACCATGGGAAATGAGATAGAAGGCTCGTTCGTACGACAATCAGATTTTCAACTGCCTCAGACCGAAGATTTTCCAAACGGTGTTTTTAATTCCGTAAGAGAAATTGTGAAGGAAAGGGGTGGCGATCTTGCAGCCGAGCTAGGTGATTTTGATTTTGAAGTCAACACACGAGCAAAAACGCTTACGGGAAGTGTTTTTAGGGATGAAGAAAAAGAGATAGCGACAAAAATGGCGCAGGTCGAAGCTGCTGCTCATCAACGTGGCCTTACCACCCTTTTATCTGGATTGACGGAAACGGCCAGACGAGAGGACCTTGTTCTTGCTCATCTGGTGCAAGATGAACAGAAAAATCATCGTTATGGGGGCATCAACCAAGGTGTCATGCGGAGTAGGGGAGGTCCCATTGATATTACTATTGCAAATCATGCTCATACCCCTGCATTCAAGAATTCATTTGATCATATTATGGCTGAAGCGTTATGTGCTGCATTGCAAACGCATATCAAGCTTCGCGATCCTGCTCTTGACTTTGCAAGATATATGAACGCTTCTCTCATACTCGCAGCTCCGATCATTGCAGCGTCAGCAAGTACTCCCTTCGTGCTGGGGGAAGGACCGTTGTGGGCAGATTCAAGGATATCTGTTTTTGAGCAGTCTATCGATTGGAGAAGCCCCGAGGTAAGATCCCTGGAAAGTACACCCTGTAATTTTCCCAATCGTTACTACTCCAACATCGGAGAATTCTACGGGGAGACATTAAAGATACCGGTCCTGATTCCTGATCTTTCCTTTGGCAAGAATGCTGCAGGAAAGGCACTTATTTCCTCCCCTTCATTTAGACTGATGGTCGGAACAGACTGGAGATGGGTCAGACCGGTTTGGCACCAGGGAAATGACGAAAAAAGGTACATGACGTTAGAGTTTAGACCTATGTCTTCTGGGCCGACTGTTGTAGATATGGTTGCCAATGCTGCTTTGTATCTCGGAGCAGTGCACTACCTTGCGGAAAATAGCGACCCTGCTACAAAGAATCCTGTCATCCCCTATTTAGCCGCCAGAAATAATTTTTACGTTGCCGCCAGAGACGGGCTTGATGCTTTATTATTCTGGCGTGGAAGAAACATGCCAGCACGAGAAGTTGTGCGTGAGACTCTTGACTTTGCTAAAGAAGGGCACGCTCTGTTGGGGATTGATTCTAGCGACTCAAAGAGATATCTTGGCATAATCGAAGTAAGATGTTGTATGGGAACACCCGGCGACATAAAAACAGCCGAGTACCAAGACTACAAACAGCGCAACAGTGATGATCGTTGGGGAGCGATGGAACAGATCGTAAGAGCTTCACATACTGCGTTGCACAGAGGGATAACCCTGACCCTGTCAGGGGTGTGACGCTTGAAATTCGCAGGATATCCTCGATAAAGAGTACACCCAGGAGAATTCAAAATGTGCCGCATGTCATTGGTTGCAAGTATCGGACCCGAGCTTAGTACTGAAGCTATACAACTACAAGCAACGCATCTCAAAGCTATGGCAGGCGGCGCTTCGGGTCTGAAATATGGCGACGCGACGGGAAGTTCAGAATATGATGCTACTCAAATCATCCATCACGAAGATGGGGTTGGCCATTATGTGGGTGGAAATGGGAAAGAGAACTATGTGACCTACAACCGCTCGGTTGTTGCCATCGATAAGACAAAGTTTCTACCCGCCCAGGGAGACATTAGTATCATGCATGCACGCTTGGCAACCAGCGGTAACAAAAATCCGGTGAATCTTCAGCCATTTAATTTGGAAAATATCGTCGGAAGTCATAACGGTACAGTGGGGGGTTTATCCAAGGGAGAGGAGAGTGATTCTGTCTCTATCTTTCATTCCTTAAATAGCTATGTTGCCAACCATTCGTTTGATGTCTCATCTTTTGAGAAACATGTTATTTCTGAGATCGTTAATCATGGTTCCAGTTATAGCGCTTTAAATCTTATCTTCTATCTCAAGAGAGAAGGAAAAGTCATTGTACTTTGCTCGTACAACGATGCCCTGATGACGTCTCGGAGAAGCAGAGAATATTACACCCTCATAATTACCAGAACTGGTAAGATGGTATATATTGCATCAGAACCGGGTGCCTTTTCAGGGTCGTCAATAGCAACGGAGAATCACACGGTGTATGTTATTGACAAAAAGACAGGGAAGATTACATCATATAAGCTCAGTGACTTGGAGAGGGCAGTCAACAAGAAGTTTGGAAAAGCAAGGATGTATATCACCCCAAGAAACGAAAGAAAAGATCTTGAAGGGAATGGAGAAGAGAACGCAGGAGAGAAAGAAACGGGTAGAAGAAATGGTAGCTACGATGAAACATGCACACACTGTCAAACAGAATATCGGACTCAAGCTAATCCCCATGGGAAAACTGCGCCAAGTGCTTCTTATGTAAAAGGTTATCCTGGGAAAAAACATGCTTCTCGCCAAAAGAGTGGTTCTCAAGGAAAAGCTTCCCCTCCAGCTAAAAAGGCAGCTTGATTAATGCCGAGCATACCTCGGCTTTTAAGCCGAAGGTGCCCGCATATTCTTTGTTTTCTCTTCTGATATGCGAAGGCATTTTCAAAAACCGAGGCATCTTCATGAGGTATGGTAAATGACAAAATATGTTATACAAATTGTTGTCATTTACTAATAAGCCAATGACTTATTTGGATAACTAGGTATATCATTGGCTATCTGTTTGAATACTTCAAACATACCTCGGCCTAAAGGCCGAGGTTTTTGATTATTGCCCCCTGTTTGTCCATCACTATGCGGGTGATATCTGCATGATATACACTGATTTGCCATAACTTTAAATAACCCGTCTTCTGCTGTGCACTTGTGAAACCGACAGTAAAAGTAGTCGTGGGCGGAATCGTCCTTATAATATTGATGTTGCTCTTTGTTTCCCTGCTCGATACCTTTTTTCCCATCCCTCAAACACCTCTTGCTCAAGATGGAACACGCCTCGGCTTAAACAGCCAGCAGTTGAACGAACAGTTTTTCTCTGATGCTCCTGTTACGATTGTCGAATTCAGCGATTTTCAATGTCCCTACTGTGCAAGTCAGCAGCCGATTCTTAAAAAGATCAAACGCGCCTATGGCGATCAGGTGAATATCTTGTACAAACACATTCCTCTTCCCATTCATCCCTTTGCACAGCGTGCTGCTGAAGCATCGGAATGTGCACGGGATCAAGATAAATTCTGGGAATATCATGATCTGTTGTTCGATCAGCAAGATTCCATCAGCGAAGTACTCTTTTCTCAACTTGCACAACAGCTTGGACTCTCGATCTCTCAGTTCAATCAATGCCTTGCTTCTGGCGCAAAAAAGAGCGTTGTTCAAACTGATCTTGCCGAAGCACAAAGTCTGATGAT
>DUFX01000019.1:0-25918 GCA_013331695.1 Candidatus Woesearchaeota archaeon | reverse complement strand
CTTGGTTTTGTCAGCAGTCCTCTTGTTCTGCGAATTACCGATTATCTCTTTTTCATCGGCCAGGCCATCGGCAGGTACAGCAGTTTAAATTCCGATGCACAAAACCAGGCCCTTACGACGCTCATTCAAAATACTTCGATGCAACCGTATGTTTGGAAAACAGGCATCTTGCTCCTTATTTGGGTTGTCAGTGTGTATCTCCTGTATGTCTTTTTCCAAGGCTTGGCGTGGTGGTATACAGTTCGCACAGCAGTCAAACAAGAGTCCGAGCCTCCGCTGTACAATTACTTGATGCGCTTTTTGAGAATCAACATTCCCTGGTATTTCCTTTTTATCGTGCTTCAAGTGGTATTATATATTTATTCGCTCTTTGCGTTAGTTGCCCAACGACAAGCAGGACTTTCTGATGGAGCGCTTCCCTATCCTTTTATCTTCACACTCCTTTATGTTCTTATCGGCTATTTTGCAGTAATCTCCTATACCTGTATTGCGCGCGACACTGCACGCCATTCGTTGATTCCAACGCTAGTGTTTGGCGTGAAGCGTTTTCACATCCTCTTTCCTGCTTTCTTGCTGGCACTCATCCCTTTCGTGCTAGTCAATCTTATTCTCTTCGCCTTTGCAAAATTTCCTCTTCTCACGATCATTCTCGGTTTTTTACTGTTTTTTCCTGCACTGGTTTGGGCGCGCTGGTATTTTACCCGCGTTGCCTGGCGCACGTTCAACGCACAATAGTACCATAACTGCATGAACCCATAAACATTATAAATACTCCATCTTCCTCTTCCCCCTATATTCCTTTTGGAGGTGTCTTATGGCAAAAAATGTCATCGTGTACTCAACATCACATTGTCCGTACTGCATCAAGCTCAAAGATTTCTTAAAAGAGAACAACGTCAAGTACGTTGAATACAATGTTGAAGAAGATAAGGACAAAGCCAATGAAATGGTTGAGAAATCAGGCCAGATGGGTGTTCCCGTGATTGACATTGACGGAACGGTTATCGTCGGCTTTGACAAACAGGCAGTTGCCAAGGCGCTGAGGCTGAAGATTTAGTCTATTACTTTTGTATCTTTTTGTTTTCTCATTTTTTTGCTATTTGCTGTAAGCACGAAAAATAAGCATCAATCGCATACTCCCAGTTGCACATCTGTTTCAATTCTCTCCTTATCTCAGTTCCTATTACCGGACGTGTACGGAGCAGATCAACAAGAAGTTGTCCTGCCGGCTCCACTTTTGTTGTATCAACGACTAAATGATCAAGTCCCAGATATGCAAACACTTCAGCTGCACCCATGCCTGCACTCGTCACACAGGGGATGCCTGCGGCAATTCCTTCGAGAGGAACATTTCCGAATGTCTCAAAATGTGATGGGCAGATAAGTGCTGTTCTCGATTGATAGAACTCGCGCAGTCTTCCATCATGACCCTCCTGTTCGCGGATTTCGAAGCCTGCTTCTTTCCATGGATGATAATGTTTTGCAGACGGGGTAATATTGGAAACAATGTGGAATGGCGCTTCTTCCCCTCTTTGCCTCAAATAGCCAGAAAGAGGTAAAAGAAAATGAGGATTCTTAAACTCAGTATATCTTGCCACATACCCCACTCCAGAACGATCTTCTGCAGGTTCTCCGATAAACATACTTTCAGGAATACCATTCCATACCACCGAGTACTGGGGAGGCAGTTCTCCAAAAAGATCTTGAATTGCACGAACCGTATGCTGTGAATTGAAAATAGTATGGTCAACTGACTGAAGAAACATTTTTTCTAACGGCCAGTAGGCTGTGTCAAGTTTACCTACCCGTGGCGGATTAAACTCTGTAACTGCACTTCCCACATACAAATGGACAATGGGAATTCCGTGTCGCTTTGCACTTAAAAGAAGTGCAAAAGGGATAAAGAACGAACTCATCAGAAGAACCACATCAGGCTGCGTTTTCTCAATGAGGGGATCAAACATCTCAGAAAGTCTCTGATATCGTTCTTCCATCTCCCTTGTTGTCGAAAGGCCTGAGTAGGGTTCTTCAAAATTAAAATCAGGAGGAACCAGACCATGCTGTTCGATGCGTCCATCAGTCCGGTGCTTTTCCTGCGGAGAGAGATACACGATACTCAAATGAACATCAGGATAGTGGTGCACCTGTCTCTTCATTTCTTTTAATCGCCGGTTGATCCCTCCTGCTCGACGTAAACTGTTGTTGGTAAGGATTCTCATGTTTTTGGTTTGCATGCCTCCACAGTTCTTTTCACACAGTCCATTAATTTCTCGTATACTCCTGCATCTTGGAGACTCTCGTGAAGTTTCCCTGTGAAACTTCCAGGGCCTGCAACAGCACTAAAAATCTCATGGCCCGTCATTCCTCTCTGGAACTGCTTTGCAATCCCTTCAAGCGTTGCTCCATACATCCTTCTCGCTTCATCGTGTTGAAGTTCTGGGAGTGCTGCAATCTGGTATTCAATTGCTTTGGCTATTAATCCCGTGTCGCACGCAATCCAGGTTCTATCAGCAAGAGCATCCTCTTTGACTTCTTTTGCACGATCACCAAAGATATATCTTATCACTCCTGCGTCTTCAGTTGTGCATCGCGATCCTAGGGTGTATGCAGCAATTTCATCAGCAACAAAGATGCCGGTCATCACTCTGCACACGCGAGAAGCGTTTAAAATTGCTTCAATCTGTGCGATGCTTCTTGCGGCAGCAAGCGAAATCACGAGTTTTTCTCTTGTTACATAAGCGATCTCTTGACAGACATCTTCTAAACGATACGGCTTCACAGCCATAACAACAACGTCGCTTTTTTCTGTTGCATCAACATTGTTGGCGGTTGTTTCAGTTCTGAATTGTTGCCGTATCTCTTCTAATCTCTCTCTATTTGTCCTTGTTGCAATGATGTTTCGGTGTCCTCGCTGATACAGGGCATCAATCACTCTCGTGCCTAAACTTCCTGCGCCAAGGATTGCAATCGTGCTATCTTCGACGCGGAAGACAATCACCACACATCGTGGTTTTATCCTCAACTTCTTTCCCTGTTGTTTGTAGTCTTTGGTCTGATCTCATGTTCTTACCTCCGTTTCATTTTTGAGAATTTATTACCCCTAAGTTATAGGGGAATAAAAGAAATGATGAGAGGCACACTTACAGTGCCGGTACGGGTTGCGGAGCAGGCAAACTAACAAAAAGAGATGCAATCACATTTTTGCATACATTTTTTAGCTCCATAACCACTGGGTAGAAAGACTAAGTATTTAAAATTTTCTGTGATTGCCTGCCTGATTTACTCTCTGCATCAATAACCTTAAAAAGCCAGTGTTTCTCCCNNAATCCCTTTTGGTCGAGTTCTTAAACCATCCCATGTGTCATCTGATGCAGTTCGCACCACGTTCAACGAGCTTTCTCAGTTTATTGACGCCTTTGCAGTCAAGGCCCAAGTCCTCGCAGGAAGCAGAGGAAAAGCAGGGGGTATTCTTTTTGCTTCAAACGAGCAGGAACTTCAGGGTGCTGTTGCAAAGCTGTTGGGCTCAGAGCTCAAAGGAGAAATTGTTGAAGAAGTGCTTATCGAACGAAAGCTCAGTATTCAAGATGAATACTATGTCGGCATCATGTTTGACACAAAAATTCGTTCGCCGGTTCTCATTGTCAGCAAATCAGGCGGCATTGATATTGAAGAAACCAAAAAGAACCATCCTGAACAGGTTATCACAGAACCCCTGGATTATCTCAGTGCAAAAACGTACGGTCTTGATCCCATTCAGCTTTCTACCTTGTTTATGAAAGCAGGATTTGACGCATCTCTGCACGATCCTTTAACTCACCTCATCAACAAGCTCTTTACGTGCTTTGTCCAAAACGATTTGAAGATGATTGAAATCAATCCGCTGGTGAGAACCACCAAGCAATCCTTAACAACACCGGTTGAGCTTGTTGCGGCAGACTGCGTCGCAATCATGGATGATAATGCTCTCTATCGCCAGACGCAGTGGAATTTTCCTCAGCGCATTGGCGTGCGAAAACAGCCGACATTTATTGAACAACAAGCAAGAAGCATTGATGAAAATGACCACCGCGGTGTTGCAGGAAAAACTTTTATTGAATTTGACGGCGATATTGCTGTGCTTGCTTCGGGTGGCGGCTGTAGTATCACGGCAATGGATGCCCTTTTAAGTTATGGTGCAAAGCCTGCGAATTATACGGAATATTCCGGCAATCCACCCATTGAAAAAGTCGAAAAGTTGACAAGAATCACGTTGTCAAAACCAGGTCTGTGCGGCTGCTGGGTTGTCGGCGGTGTTGCTAACTTTACTGATATTAAAGAAACATTGCAAGGTTTCATGAACGCAGTTCTTGACCTCAAACCTGACTATCCCATCTTGATTCGACGCGGAGGTCCGAATGACCGAGAAGCCTTTGTCATGATCAAGGATCTTGCAAAAAAACACAAGCTGGATATTACCTGCTACGATGAAACCATGCCTGTGAGCGAAAGCGGAAAGATCCTGGCTGAGAAAGTGAAAGAATACAAAAAGAAAAAGGGAATGCTCTAACCATGTCCATCCTTATTGACGAAACCACACGCCTGCTTGTGCAGGGCATTACCGGGAAAGAAGGTTCACGCGCAGCCAAAGAAATGTTGGAATACGGAACCAAGGTCGTCTGCGGAGTCACGCCAGGAAAGGGAGGCCAACAGATTGAAGGCGTTCCTGTCTACAACGATGTGCGAGATGCTNNCAGCTACAACGATGTGCGAGATGCTCTTGATCATCATCCTGAAGTCAATGCAACAACGATTGTGGTTCCACCCAAATTTGCAAAAGATGCGATGCTGGAAGCAATCGACAACAAGATTCCCCTTATCGTCGTGCTTACTGAGAATATTCCGATCCACGATGTCATGGAATGCTACGCAAAAGCACGCGAAAAGAATCTAGCCCTTATTGGTCCAAGTTCTATTGGGATGATCTCTCCTGGCAAGTGCAAGATTGGATTTATTGCAGGAGGAAAATATCATAAATCCTACAAACCTGGTCCTGTGGGTATTATTTCAAAAAGTGGTGGCATGAGTTCTGAAACAGCATGGGTGGTGAAGCAAGCTGGCTTTGGTCAGTCTACGGTTATCGGAATGGGTGGTGATGTGATTGCAGGAACAACCTTTGCAGATCTGCTTCCTTTATTTGAGCAGGATAAGAAAACCAAAATAATTGTTTTATTTGGAGAGATTGGCGGAGAATACGAACAAGAAGCGGCAGCGTGGATTAAACTTGCTCGACAGCACGGTGAATTCACCAAACCGGTTGCTGCGTTTATCAGCGGAAAATTTGCAGATTCTTTACCCCATGTCAGTATTGGCCATGCAGGAGCGATTATTGAAGGCGACCATGCCCGAAGAGAAGCAAAAGTCAAGGCACTGCGTGAAGCAGGAGTTATGGTTGCAGAAGTGCATCATGAACTGGGAGAGATGGTGAAGAAACTTTTAGGTTAAGACAGGATTGAAGCAGACCCATCTACCACGGCAGCAACAACACAATTCCATAAAAAATCCCAATCGTAAACGACGCGAGGATGATGGCCGAAACATACGAAAGAATACTATCCTTGAGATCAAGTCNNACACTCAGCAAGGAAACGAGCAGAAACGGAAGCCGCGCAAGTCCATACAAAGTAATAAAATTCTTCAATCGCGTTTTCCCGCCAAACCAAAAAGGAACTTTATAGATCCAAAATGTAAAAATCAGCATGGCAATGAGTCCGCGAAACACCGTGCGGAATGGTTCTTGAAACGCATAGCTCCCTGCAAACTCTGAGATTAACCAAATCACGACTGCAAGCGCAACATACTTTCTATACAAACGTGCAACCTCTTCCATGACTTGAATCGGTTGTAAGAACAAACCCGTGAGCACTTCTCTTTGTTTCATAGGTCCCTCAAAATACCATTTCTTTTGCAGCACGCTGCAGTAAAAATCCCACAACCAGCAACGCAACTTGTCCTAGCGCAAGCAATAAACCTGTGAATGCAATACCTTTTTTGGTCGAATCGCGCTTTTTCAGTTGAGTATAGACTTTCCATGCATACAACGGAGCTGCAACAGCAAGCGCATAATTCACAAAAGGAACCCAAACAAGACCTGCAGAAAGGATTCCTGCACTCAATGCTTTATAGTGCGATTGCATAGCGATTTTCTGGGCAAGACTCTTTTTAAAGATTGTTACGCGTTTTGGCTTTGTGTCAACGTCACTTTTATATACCTGCGCCTGTTCTTTTTTGTTCCATGGCGCGAGAAATCTGGAGATCGGCAATAACCAACGCAACCGACAAAACAACCTTGATTCGAGGCTATCCTTTAGAAGAACTCATCAAAAAAGCAAGTTTTGCAGAAGTATTTTATCTGCTTTTGAAAGGTGAATTTCCAAGCAAAGATCATGCAGTGATCATGAACGCAATCCTTGTTGCATGTGCTGATCATGGTGTTGCAGTTCCCTCTGCCCAGGCAGCCCGAAGAGTGATTTCGGGAGGAAGTCCTTTGCAGGCAGGTGTTGCTGCAGGGGTTCTTGCGCTTGGAGAAAGCCATGGCGGAGCCATTGAGGAATGTGCACGACGTTTGCAAGAAGCAGTCAAACAAAACCTTACTCCTTCTGTTCTTGTTGATGCTGCTGTTGCAAAAAATGAACGATTGCCAGGATTTGGCCACAAAGTCTATGAAGTTGATCCGCGAACACAAGAGCTCTTAGTCCTTGCGAAAAAACATAAACTGGTTGGCATATATGTTGAGTTTGCAGTTGCTGTTGAAAAAGCTTTGGAAAAAGCAAAAGGCAAAAAACTCTGTTTGAATATTGACGGCATCACTGCAGCGTTGTTGTTGGAAATGGGCTTTGACTGGCATGCAGGAAAAGGATTCTTTATTCTCGGAAGAACAGCGGGTTTGATTGCTCAGTGTGCAGAAGAAAAGATAAGAGAGAAGCCATTCAGACGACTTGCCGATGAAGATGTGCAGTATGATGGGGTCGACGAGAGGCATTTGTAAGTGCACAACGTTTGGAGGTTTCGGAGGTTTCTTTAAAGATACAAAAACCTTTTAAACTTCTGAATCCAAACCTAGATCCATGATCATCGGCACCATCAAAGAGGTCAAAGACAACGAAAACCGAGTGGGCCTTACACCCCTGAGTGTTATTGCACTCAAACATGCAGGTCATCAGGTTTTTGTTGAAGCTGGAGCTGGTGTCAACGCAGGGTTTCCTGATGCAGACTACAAAAAAGCAGGAGCAAAACTCGTTTCTAAAAAAGAAGTCTTTCAATGTGCCGATATCCTCATCAAAGTAAAAGAATTGATTCAACAAGAGTATCCTCTGATCCCCTTTCTCAAAAACAAAATCTTGTTTACCTATCTCCATCTTGCTGCTGTTGATCCTCAACTCACTCAACTACTCGTCCAGCACAAAGTTACAGCGATTGCATACGAAACGGTTGAAAAAGGAGAAGAACTCCCTCTTCTCAAACCCATGTCTGAAGTTGCAGGCGTCCTTGCTGTGCAATACGGAGCACAATACCTGCAAAAAAAGTATCATGGACGTGGTATAACGCTGGGAACCATTGCACATACTACTCCTGCAGAAGTCGTTGTGCTTGGCGGTGGAACCGTAGGTTATACAGCATCGCGTACAGCGCTTGGTTTGGGATGCAATGTGACAATCATCCAGCGCCGTACATCAAAAAGAAAAGAGATCAAAGCACAGCTGGTTAAAGATTTAGGATTTCTTGCACAGCACGCAACACTGCTTGATTCCACACCCAAACTGATCGCACATGCAACCCAAAAAGCAGACTTGATTGTGGGTGCTGTTCTTGTTCGCGGAGCAAAAGCTCCTCAACTTGTTTCTCAGAGCATGGTCAAAGCCATGAAGCAAGGAACTGTGATTGTTGATGTTGCAATAGATCAAGGCGGCTGCATCTGGGGCAGTAAAGCAACCTCCCATTCAGATCCGATCTACGAAAAAGAAGGAAAGGTGTATTGCTGTATTCCGAACATGCCCGGGCAGGCAGCGTTGCAGTCAACCGAAGCATTAACCTATGCCACACTTCCCTATCTCTTGAAGCTTGCAAAAGGAGGAGTCAGCGCACTCAAGCACGATCCTGGATTTCTGAAAGGGTTGAATACCTATCAAGGCAAAATTACGTATGAAGCGGTTGCAAAAGATTTGGGGTTGATGCAGTACTATACTTCCCGACCTTCTTTATAAAACCTGAACGCTCCTTTTCGTTACTTTTATATACCTCTCTTGTCATCCTTTGTTCATCATTTTGGGGGTATTTATTTATGGAACAAACATGCAGACACGGATGGACCAGTGTTGTGATGCGTATCACACTCGGTTTTCTCTTCTTTTACGCAGCAATTGGCAAGCTCTTTATGGGTAAGGCTCCACCGATTGAGAAAATCATCACGTTTATGCCCAAAGAAACCAGCGTCATGCTTCTTGCAATTGTCGAACTGATTATCGGCTTGCTCTTGATCTTTGGTTTGATCACCAAAATTACAGCCTGGGCAAGTGCCGTGCTCTTTGCCATTTTCATGCTGTCAGGACTTGCACTTGGCATCTTTACTCAATCCGGTTTAGTCAAAGACATTCCCCTGTTGGCCATGTCCTTGTACTTTGCATTCAAAGGATGCACCGGCTTTGGTCTGGACTGTTTGATTAGGAAGCTGTGAGCATTTTTTGTTTTCTCTTTTTTGTTCTTTTTTCTCCTTCTTTTCCTTCCCTTCTCTCCACAATCTTTTTATAACATAAAGCCCTGTTCTGCTTATAAAGAGGTGTGCATCATTGAGCGTGAAGACCTATCTGAACTTCATCGGCGGGAAATGGCTTGCCAGCAAAACAGGAACAACCTTCTCCAGCATCAACCCTGCCAATAAGCAGGTGCTTGGAAGATTCCAAGTCAGTGATGCCCAAGATATTGACAGTGCAGTAGCGTCTGCAAAAAAAGCATTTCCAAACTGGAGCAGTACCCCGGCGCCTGTTCGGGGAGAACTTCTCTTCAAGTTTGCCAATCTTCTCAAGCAGGAAAAAGAACGCCTTGCACGTATCGTAACCCTGGAAATGGGGAAATCCCTCACTGAATCCCGTGGCGATGTACAAGAAGCTATTGACACAGCGCTTTATATGGCCGGAGAAGGAAGGCGCTTATTCGGCCACACCACACCCAGCGAACTTCCTCAAAAATTTGCCATGACGGTACGAAGACCTGTGGGTGTTGTGGGACTTATCACTCCCTGGAACTTTCCGATTGCCATTCCTGCATGGAAAATCATGCCTGCACTGATCTGTGGGAATACCGTCGTATTCAAGCCCTCATCTGATACTCCCCTTTGTGCAGTTGAATTTGTAAAGCTTTTAACGAAGGCGGGTGTTCCTGATGGTGTTATCAATCTCGTAACTGGCTCAGGAAGCGAAGCAGGAACCCCCCTCATTGAGCACCCTGATGTTCGAGGAATTTCTTTTACGGGTTCACATGAAACAGGAGACTTTATTCTCAAACATGCAGGCGTGAAAAAAGTAGGACTTGAACTCGGAGGAAAAAATCCCATTATCGTGATGGATGATGCAGATCTTACGCTTGCAGTTGACGGCATTCTTTGGGGTGCGTTTGGAACAACCGGACAGCGATGCACCGCAGCTTCACGTGTTATTGTCCATGAAAAAATCAAAAAACAACTTGAACAACGCTTGGTTGCAGAAGCACAGAAGATTAATCGCGAGAAAATAGGAAATGGACTTAAGCCAACCACGTTGATGGGGCCGCTGATCAACCAAGCTGCGCTTGAAAAAACCGATCGGTACGTCTTTATTGGAAAACAAGAAGGGGCAAAACTGCTGTGCGGTGGAAAACCCTGTTCAGGAAAAGGCAGCACCGGGTTTTTTTACGAAGCAACGGTTTTTACTGACGTCAAACCCACGATGAGAATCGCACAAGAAGAAATTTTCGGTCCGGTTGTTGCGCTCATTGCTGTCAAAAACTTTGACGAAGCAGTTGCGGTTGCCAACCATACCGCCTATGGATTGAGCACTGCAATTTATACTCGAGATATGAAAAAAGCCTTTACTGCGATTGACCAGCTTGAGTCAGGAATTACCTACATCAATGCCAGCACAATTGGTTCAGAATGCCACCTTCCTTTTGGAGGCATCAAAGGAACAGGCAATGGAACACGAGAAGCTGGCATAGAAGGGATCAACGAATTTTCAGAGCTGAAAACCGTTTTTATCGATTATTCAGGAAAACTTCAAAAAGCCCAGATTGATA
Organism: Candidatus Woesearchaeota archaeon; assembly: GCA_013331695.1. Classification (GTDB taxonomy): domain Archaea; phylum Nanobdellota; class Nanobdellia; order Woesearchaeales; family UBA12501; genus UBA12501; species UBA12501 sp10192u. The sequence continues at coordinate 15,616 of DUFX01000019.1, read as the reverse complement.
TAAAATACAATTGATAGACAATACTCTTGAAGGCTGGTGAGACCATGGAACATTTACTGAAAACATTAATGGAGGCGTTAGGGCCGAGCGGGAGTGAGGTTCCTGTGAGAACGATTATCATGAAAGAAATTAAACCGTATGTGGATGAGCTTTCTGTTGATAAATTTGGCAACCTTATTGCGCACAAGAAGGGAACCGGCAAGGGAGAAAAGGTTGTCTTTGTTGCACACATGGATGAGATCGCATTGATGGTCAAGAGCGTTGAAGACAATGGCCAGATGCGCATTTCTACAGTGGGTGGAATCTCTCCTGTCACCTTGGTGGGGCAGTTGGTTGCAGTGCTTGACCGCAACGGAAAACAAGCATGCGAAGGTGTTGTTTCATTTCCTGAGCTCCATGAAGATCTTGAAATCAATATGCTTCCCAAACTGGAGGATCTCTATGTGGACAGCGGTCTTGATCGGCGTGCATTAAAAAGACATGGCGTGGAAGTGGGTTCTTACATCATTCCTTCCCATCACTTTCGTTTTCTCGACAGCCAAAAAATCTTCTGCGGAAAAGCGATTGACAACCGTTCAGGATGCTATATCGTGATCGAACTCATTAAAAAACTTAAGCATATCAAACACGATCTCGACTTGTATTTCCTCTTTTCTGTTCAAGAAGAAATTGGTATGTATGGTGCACAGGTTTCTCTCTACACTATTAATCCGGATTGGGGCGTTGCTGTTGATACGACGAGCTCTCAAGATTCTGAGTGCATTAGTCCTCCTCCTGATGCGATCACCGTTGGCAAGGGTCCTGTCTTAGTATTGAAGGATGCTGAAATTATCACCAACAAATGCTTGGATGACCATCTTATAAAACTCTCGAAAAAGCACAAAATTCCTCTGCAAATTAAAGTTGAAGAAGTAGGGACAACCGATGCTACACGCATCATGCTCTACAAAAAGGGGCTTCCTTCCACGGTGGTAGGGATCTGTCTGCGCAACATCCACTCGAGCGTTGGCATCGCAAGCATTGATGATGTGAATAATACCGTTCAACTCTTATTTGCCCTCATTAAAAATCCTCCCAAGATTGGTGTTTGAGTGTACCTAAAATCCCCTGATCTCGTCTGACGTTCGCATGACCTACGCAACCTCTATTCAATGCATGCACTGCAAAAAGATCTTTTCTTCAGAACTTACCCTCTTTGCCTGCGCTTCCTGCGGTGGTCCGCTGGATATCCTCTACAATTATGAACAAATCAAAAGACAGATTGTCAACAGCGTCTTTCTGCGGGAGCCTATTACTCATTGGAAGTATTCCATGTTTTATCCCATCAATCAGCTGGACAAGATTGTGACGCTTCAAGAAGGAGGAACTCCCCTTGTTCCCAGCGTTGCAAAAGAAGATGCAAAGGGATCGTTATTTTTCAAATACGAAGCCTGCAATCCTACGGGAGTCTTCAAAGATCGAGGCACGAGTGTTGAAATTACCAAAGCCGTTGAACTGGGAATTAAAGAAGTTGCCTGCGCGACCACCGGAAATATGGGTGCCAGTGTTGCTGCGTATGCAGGACGTGCTGGAATTAAGGCGCGTATTTTTATTCCGAACTTTGCTTCGCCAATTAAAATCCAGCAGATCAAAAGTTATGGTGCAACGATTATACGCGCTGGAAAAACCTACGATGATGCCCATGCAAAAGTACGTGCGCTTCGTCAGCAAAAGCATATCTATCTTGCAGGAGATTATGCACATCGGGCTGAGGGGCAGAAGTCTGTTGGCTTTGAAATCGTTGACCAGCTCAATTGGCAGCCTCCTTCAGCGATTGTCATGCCGGTTGGGAATGGAGTTTTATTTTCTGCAGTGTACAAAGCGATGTGCGAGTTGAAGATTGTGGGATTGATTAAGAAACTTCCACGACTTATTGCAGTGCAGGCAAAAGGATGCAATCCTATTGTGCAGGCCTATCGCAACAAGAAAAAGATCATCACACCACAACCTAAGGCAAAGACGCTTGCAACCGCCATTCTTTGCGGAAATCCGCTTGAGGGCGAACGGGTATTAGAAGCAATCCGCGCGACCAAAGGAACTGCAGTGAGCGTCTCTGATCAAGAGATGCTTCTTGCACAAAAACAGCTGGGCAAACAAGGTTTGTTTGCTGAGCTCAGCAGTACTGCAAGCTACGCCGGTGTTCACAAGCTCGGTTTGCATCATCAGAACAAAGGCCCTGTTGTTTGTGTCTTGACAGGTCACGGATTGAAGGATATTTCTATCAAAAAACTTTAATGCTGTTGGTCAGATTTGGGGTTTTTCAAAACTAAAAATGATGGTGCATATCCTGATTCCTGAAGCTGCGCCTTATATTGCAGCTGGTTTGCGCCTTGCGATCTCTATTTCTATTATTGTGGTCATTTTATCCGAAATGTTTGCAGGAACGACCTTTGGCATTGGACAACGTATTCTCTACTTCCAACTGTTGTATGATATCCCTGAGATGTATGCCATGATTTTGCTTGCCGGATTGTTGGGTTATACCCTCAATACCCTGTATCTTGCTTTAGAACACCGTTTCATTCATTGGAGCGGTAAATAACACGCCGATAGAAAACAAGAAGTGGGTAGGGAGCACATGAAAAAATAGTTAGAACGCTTCGGGATTATAAGTCTCTCACAACTCTGAATGGTGCGCGAATAGTTTCATTCCATCGATGAGGTTCTCCCAGTCTGTTGTGATAACGCGCCCACTGGAATTCATTACGAAATCCAAACGACTGTGGTTCAGAAGGAATGTGCATAATCCTATCTGCAGAATAATAGAGTAGAGGTCCTCTCCCAACATAATCCTCATGTATTTTAACTAAAGTTGGTAATTTATTAGGCTCAAAAGCTGCGCACAGTTGTAATGTTGTAGGACGTGCAAATTTGTAACCCTTACCAGAAAGTTCGGTAAGCCTAGCACAATACTCTTTTGCTTCTTCTCTGGTTGCAAAGGCAAGGTCGCCGTATACTGTTCTTACAATCTGTTTTGGTGCGATTTCCATTACTGCACCCCATTGATGACGCGTAACAAAACTTTTCTGTATTTCAAAAGGGTCAATAATAACTCTAGAAAATAGCCCATCCCTTATTTTTCTTCCAGAAATGGTGATGAAGGGAATAGATAGAGAATCATCACCCAAATAAATCTGAAGACCACGTTCACCGAGCAAGTCTCTTTGCTTTTCTCTCTGTACATAAAAAGGTCCAACTACTTGCCCATAATAAGAGACGGTACCCGCAATAAGAGTTGGCTTGACCTGGGCATTACTGTCTACTAAGCTTCTGAGCTGGATTTCATCTGGTTTTCCAAGACGATGTTCTATATCAACTTTGACGCTAACAGAAAAACCTACAGAGTTCACCGCGGATATAAGCTCTCTGTTCCATGCTGAATGATGCAAAAGTGCGACCCATTTTTGAAGGTCTATTGATACTGTGTAGTCACCAACAAGAGTATTTCCTTTTAGTTTCTCCATCCATTCATAACATAGGTTTATTTTTCTGTCAAGATCATCCCCCTTAAGTGCATCTTCAACTGTGGAACCTTCACCCAATTCTTTTTCTATTTTCCTGCTGGATTTTGGGGCCATTTCATAAAAACCATATGCTTTTCTGGAACGATAAATAGTAATATTGTGCAAGAGTACATCTCTAACAAATCGAAGAAAGAGATCCACTGGTTCTTTAATTCTGTTTAACCAAAATATCAAATCATCAATCTCACGGGCATCTTCTGAATATTGTGTACTTTGATAATAAGCAACTGTTCGGAGATAATTTTGAACCAATTCAGAGACTAATCTGGCAACAGGATGTTCTCCCTCCTCTAATTTTTGAAAAACTTGATATTCATCAAGTTTTTTCAGTTTTTCTTCCAGTGCTTCTCTTTTGTTGTTAGCATCTTCCATCTTTTTTCTTGTGTTTTTATAGGTCGTTTCAATAGTGTTATCTTTCGCAAGATGAATAAGATCAAGAGTTGGGAGGCCGGGTATTTTGGCGTGAAGGCGTTTGAGTTCTTGTACGCCTGGCTGCTCGTCAAAATCGCGATACTGCTCTCTCGAGGTTTCTTCGAGAACACGAATATGTTGTTCAATTTGCTCTAACAGTGATGTTTCCCATTTCAAACGATAACGGGCAAGAAAATCCGTAAATTCGCCTTTATGTTTCTGGAAAGCACCATCATCCGCTGCTTTCATCATAAATAAGGGTTCTCTGTCAATAATACTTTCCAGAATTTCCAAACCTCTGAGACGAGCCTCATGAGGACCCTCAGGCTCTGAAAACATACCATGCTCTGAACCTAGCATATATAGCCGCGCAACTTGATATTCTAACCGAATGAGAATGGCGCCCCCGGGTTTATCTTGTATTGCCCTCGTGGCATATTTTAATGCACCATTAATATCTCCCACTCGTTCAGCAGCTCTGCTGGCGCCGAGCTTTGCCAAAGCCCAGTCAGTCATTTTCTTGGAGTATCTCGCAGCCTTTACAAATGCCTCCTCAGCTTTTTTAGGATCGATGAACGTTCTTGTCCGTGGATTCCGTTCCATTTTCTCGGACCCAAGCAGGATGCGGCCTTTGAGGTAATGAAATTCCCAGCCCTCCGGATATCCTGAAGAGATATTTGGTTCTCCATCAATTGCTTTTTCAAGGCGGACTAGTGCTTCTGCATAATGTCCGTTCTCCCAATTTTGTCGGGCAATCTCAAAATGGTTATAAGCATCTCTTTGTATGGGTGTCTTAAGCACATCAAGGATATCTTCAAGCGATCGTCCAATACTTCCTAGCTCTGTAAGAATACTATGTGTACCTTCTTCAAAAAGGAAACCTAAACGGGTTATACCGCCGGAAATTTCATCAAGACGATTATATATTTCAACAGTATGGGAATCACCAAAAGCTTGGACAATAACGGGAGGGTGACTTTGGCTTAGTGTCAATTGTTCTCGTGCGAGGGCTTCTTGGCTTGCTATTAATGTTCGTGTTTGATGATCAACGACCAGACCCATACTCTGTTTGAGATCCTCGTGAAATTGTTCATCATAAAGGAATTCCCTTAAACTTTTTCCATGACCGGGGTAGTATTCCATCAGTAATCCTCTCAATCAGACATAACTTCTCGAGAGAATGGGCGAGGGCAATATAAAACTTTCCTAACACTTTTAAACTGTGTTATCTCGAAACTGTTAGACAACACGAAACTGCCATATCACTTTAATCACAACCTTTATGAATTGCTCCACCCCTTTCTGAGCGTATGGCAGTGCACAACGTCCTCGTCATTGGAAAAGATTCCCGTGCCGTTCGAGCCCTGGAACGTATGCTGGTGCACGCAGGTTTTCATCTCAAGAAAAAGAGTCCTGATGTGATCTTTTGTTTGGGTGGAGACGGCACGTATCTCTATGCAGAGCGTTGCTATCCTGGTATTTCTAAGCTCTTAATTCGGAATAAGAGCATCTGTTCCAAATGTCCACCTTCCCATCACCTTCCTGATAGTGCAGTAATCTTAGATAAACTCAAAAAAGGGCAGTACCATATTGAAAAGCATACCAAGCTTGAAGCGCGTGTGGGTAAAAAACGACTCCTCTGCTCCAACGATTTTATGATTCGGAATAAGAACCTTACGCAGGCGCTTCGTTTTACCATGTATATCAATAACACGCGGATGCCCCCCTGCATCGGCGATGGTATTGTTGTTGCAACCCCCTTTGGTTCTACTGCTTACTTTTATGCGATCACCAAAAAACATTTTACTCATGGCATCGGACTGGCATTCAATAATGGCGCAACACCCTTGCGCTATAAACTCCTCAAAGATACCGATGTGGTTACCATCCAAATTGACCGGGAGCAGGCAGAGCTTGCCGGAGACAATAATCCCCGTACGATCATCCTCAAACCCGGTGCAGTGATTACGATTAAAAAAGCACCGGAGACAGCACCCTTTGTCACGATGAGAACCAACTTTGTTGAGAAACTTTTCGCCGGCAGGCGAAAATCATTTATAGGACTTTAACTATCAACTCATTTCATTAAATTCCACCATGATATGTCGGTGAATCCATGAGCATCAAAACCTGGCCCAATCTGTTTTCGAGAAATCCAAGAACGCGTCAAATCTTTGGTCCTCAGATACCGACACCGATCGTCTTTCTAGTGATTTTTGCTCTGATTATTGGCGGTGTGTATCTGATTACTGCAGGTTTGGATAAGCTTGACGGGAGAGATGAATCTGATGAGGTGGTTTGTCCTGAAATCGACCCAACGATCTCACCTAGCTCGTGCCCAGAAGGCATGCTCTGTGTTGATCCGAATGTGCAGATGAATGGTAACTCCATAAGTGACAGTACGTGCACTGCACTTCAAGAAGAAAACCAGCGGTTACAAGAAGCGTTGAAAGAGTCAGAAGCAGAACAAGAGAAACTGGTGCAACAGCTTCAAGATTGTGCAGTTGATAACAGTGCAGAGGAAGGTACTGAAGCACCAACTCCTTGAGCATTCCGTTCTGTTGCGATTCGCAGGGCCTGCAGCCACATTCTTTGATACTCTCTTAACGAAGCGCCATCTCCTGCTTTCTTTATTGCTTCAGGTATTGCGAGAAATGCAGGGAGATATGTCGAGATATCTTCTCGATGAGTAAAACGATGGGAAAACGTGACACCTTCTTCTGTGCTCCGAGATGATACAAATGTATGTACTGCATAGCGGTTAGGGGGATGATCAGGATTCCATTCTAAAGGTATGGTCATGGAATATACATATCTTCCCATATCATGTTTTGCATCTTGGAGATCTTTTAAATAAGGACTATGGGATTTTGCGCCATTTTCATATGCTGCTTTAATAGTTGAGCCGTAATCGACCCGTACCTCAAGTGTAACAGGATACACTCCATTGATCGGTCGTCTTTTCTCAATGCCCAGCGTAAACAAAATTTGCGGGTAAAAAGGCGGGCACCCAACATCAAGGATGCCTGTATACTGTTCTTGGTGCCATTTTTGTTTTCGTGTTGCTACCTGCAATGCATCTCCAAAGGCATGCTTCAATTCTTCAGCAATAGCAATCGCCAAAAAATCAAGTCCTTGTTTTCCAAGTTCTCTCACATTTCTTTCTAAAACAGGATCATTTCTGTGATTTTTCATGTGTTCAGCACCTTACTTCCACTTGCATACAAAGATGCAGTGATCTTTTTCAAAGGGTTCAAGCTCGCGGTAATCTACAATGCTGAGCTTTCCGCTCTGTTCAAGTTCGTTTTTTACCTGCCTAAAGATCTCTCGGGGGTGTTTTTCAACTGCAATCGAACCTGCCTTGACAACGAGGAGTCCAAATCCTTCGTGTTTCAAGAACCTTTCGCAGTTTTTGAGGAAAATAGTAACTTGATCTCGCTGTGCAACGTCTTGTACAACTGCATCAACAGCAAGCACTTTGTGAGCGTATGTTTCCGGATGTTTTGCATCGCCTAAAATTGCAGTCATGTTTTTTCGGTCTTCGCAGAGATGAACAAACTCCCGCAAAACACGAGGAGCAAAATCAAGACCAAACAAGAAGCCTTGCGCGTTTTCATGGCCGATGATATCAGCAACATGACTTGCTGTAGTTCCTGATGCACATCCTAAATACAACACCTTGCTCCCTGGTTTTATTCCTAACTGAGAAACGCCTTTTGCAAGCGACGCAGCAAGCTTGCTTCTTCGAATATCCCATTCTCTAAATTCATCTTTTCCTTGTTTGACAAGCTTTTCTCCATACACTTGTTTGCCCGGAACAAGATTCTTGGTGTACCATCGCATTCTGCCTTTTGACAAAGGTTCGATGTAGACGCCGTACAGTTGATGTTTGGTGATCATGTTTGTTTCTCCGAGCGGTCTGCAAGAAGGTACTGTTTGAATTGAAGCAACGCCTTCATCCGATGTGAGAGTCCATTCTTTTCTTCCTTGCTCATTTCTGCGAATGTTTTAGTGTGCCCTTTCGGAACAAAAATAGGATCATATCCAAAGTTCTTTCCTAAGGGATGTCTGCTTTCTCCTCGAGCTTGTTTGATAATAGTTCCTTCTACAATTCCTCTAAAAAGAAGGGGTTCTTTTCCAGGCTCTGTATACACAATCATGCAGACTGCATGTGCTGTTCGATCATCAAATTTTTCAAGCATATCTGCGAACTGCTGCGACTTCAGTTTATCTAAAAATTCTTTAATATACGGTCCTGGAAGTCCTTGCCAAGCATGCACTTCTAAACTCGTGTCATCGACAAAGACCGGCTGTTGCAGTTCTTGACATGCAAGCCGTGCTTTTTCTCGGGCAATCTCTTCTGCAGTTCCTTGGATTTCAGGAATATCCAGTTTTCTTTGCTCGACTTCAATAGGGGCAAGGATAGCCTTGACTTCATCCGCTTTCTGCATGTTTCCGGTGATAAAGAGCAGTTTCATGTTTTCATTCCGCCTCTCATCTCATTCTTTGCAGGAGTTCAGCTTTCTTCTCAAGCTCCTGTACAAACTTTTTCATGATCTGCTGATCAGTCTTTCCTGTTTGATGATAATCCACTTTTGCAGCAATAGAAATCTTATTCGCAAGCATCCGCGCCATTTTTCCCTTGTGTTTCGGCGGAACTTGGGTAACAAGCGGGTGATGGAGTAAAACTCCATACTTGGGAGCTGCTGATCCTGTTCTCAAATGACGGAACAAGGCTTTTTCAGCGCCGAGAAGCTGAACGGTTGATGCCGGAAGCAAGGCAAGTCTTTGAAGACTTCCTGCTTTTGCCATGAGTCGTGCGGTGATCAGCGATCCTCCGATTTGATAGAGATGGGGAAAGTGTTCTTGTACGAGTTGTTCGAGATACTGTTCTTGTTGTTTCTTGAGTTCAAGCACTGCAAGAAATTGTTGTGCAAGGGTCTTGATAGGGGTGAGATCTTGTTCTTTGATTGATGCACCCATCGATTCAATATCCTTCAGATGAAGTTCGTTGAGCAGTTCTTTTTTGTTGTGCTTCAGGATCAGATTTGCAAAGGTTTCATGTTCTTGAATTTTTTTTGCGAGTTCAGGGAGATAATATCCGTACCATTCCCGCAATCGCTTTGCGAGCATATTGCTGATTTTCTCAAGCTCTTTGATATGGTTGATGGTCTGCAGAACAAGTGTATCCGGTTTAAAGCTGGATTTGATGAGTTGTTTGGTGATAAAAAGATTTGCAGTTCTTAGTTTCTGGATGCTTGCCTGATACAGTTGCTGGCTGATTTTGAAGAAGACTTCTCGTGGCACTTCTGGTGGCTGTTTTGCAAGCTTTTCAGCCTGTTCTTGGAGCTGTTCATGCTGTTCGGGAAGCGAAAACTCAGTCTTATCAAGAAGCTGGTACTGTTCATCAAAGTGATAGGAACCCGCAAGGTTCACATACGTTAGTTTTGAGGCTTTTGCCATGTTCAGGTAGGTAGTAACACCTCTCCCTCAGTCCTGGTTATATTTAAACCTTGCCCTATCTTTGCCATGTTTTTGCTTCAGTTTGGGCTGATAATCTTTAAAAACCTCAATCCCTCAGAAGGGTTTATGATCACCCTCCTGTACGTTCCCTGCGCCAACATTGACGAAGCTACGGCCATCGGTAGAAGGCTAGTTGAAGAAAAGCTGGTTGCCTGCGCTAATGCGTTTCCCGCTACCTCAATGTTCTGGTGGCAGCAGCGAATCTACCAAGGCTGTGAAGGCATCTTAATTTTGAAAACAACCTCAGCGCTTGCAAAAACCGTTGAAAAACGCATTCGTAAACTCCACAGCTATAATCTTCCTGCAATTCTTAAGTTTCGTGTTGAAGCCAATAAGGACTTTGAAGCTTGGGTGAAGGAGAGCACGAAACGAAGTACAGAGAAACGGAAACATTAGTTACTAAAATGCTTCTGCTACCACTTCATTGATTTTCCAGAATTGTTTGGTGACTGCAATAGCCTTCTTTTCATCAAAACGCTTACAGGTATAGATAATCAAAGATAAAAATTTCGCAGTTGACCATACATATACTGAAATTCCTGAATCAATGAGTGGCACAAAGGCGTCATAGCCCTGATTTATTTTTTTACCCTCTCCTCCAGGAGAAAATATAATCGGTTTTCCGTACATTTCCAGATTAAGTTCTTTGGTGATAGTTTTGAAATAATTTTTAATAACCCTTTTATCTGCTTTGATAAGATAGAAACCCTCAATGAGTACTCTTTGTCGTGTGATGTGGGGCGCTAATCTTGATCTCATCACTCTTGATTTAACCATGAATCACCGTCCCCTTAAAGAACGCTGCCTTTTCGAGAATGTGTCGGAGATTCTCTATATCTCTTCCATCCGTTACAATCACGTCCATCCCTGCTTTCTTTGCCTCTCTGCTTGCCACCGGGTCAAACGGCGTATTCATCCCGGGCTTCCATTTCTCGCCAACAATATACCTCAAGAACGCATCCCAGCTGATCTCCACAATCTTCTTTGCATCTTTGTATTTTCTGGGATCTTTGTCATACACATGATCAATATTAGAAAGATTAATCACTAATTTTGCGCCGATGTTCTTCGCAAGCAGTACTGCATCCATATCTGTGCTCCAGCCCGGTTTCCATCCGCCTGCCACGAGAATCATCTTTTTAGTCCTCAACTTTTTGGTGGGGTTCACAATAATTTCAGGATATGCAAAATCATCAAACAACGATCTCACCACTTCTGCATGGAGGTGGGTTGCTCGAATTCCAATCCAATCAAGATCCTTTTCGCTTACTGCAGTAATCTCGCTTGCTCCTGAGGCATAATTGCGTGCAAGCTTTCCACCCCCACAGACAATGCCGAACTTCTTTTCTGGGAAGTCTTCAATCAATGCTCTAAACTTTTTTAAGAATGGAACATCCAGTCCATCAGGGCAGATAAGCGAACCCCCTAACGAGATAACGACCACATCAGTTTTGAGTTTGATGAGCATATTGCTTTCCTTATCAGTTGTGGTTTATTAAGATTACCAAAAATTAGAACAGCCCCTACTCTTTCAACAGCTCCTCAATAAACGCGGCAAAGGCTGGTCGGGTGATAAACACGCCGATAGAAATCCCCGCAATACTCGTGAATGCAAATCCTTTCAATAAACCCGCACCTGCAAAGAGCAAAGGAACCATTGCTACAACGGTGGTAAAGTACGCAGCCATAATGATAATGAATGCGTTCTTAATACGCTGTTTCCAGTTATAGATTTCCTGCGACTTCTTTGATAAGGCTTCGTCAATCATAACAATCTGGTCATCTACCCCAGTGCCAATAGCAATAATCAGTCCTGCGATTGCTGCAAGATCAAGCTCCCAGCCAATGAGTGCAGCAAAACCAAGCAAGATGAGGATTTCTGACAATAACGTAATCATAATCGGAATGGTAATAATCAGTTTTCGATAGACAACCACTAACACACCAACGACTGCAATCAATGCAAAGAATCCCACAATGAAGGAGTTGCGAATAAACTCGCTTCCCAGAACAGGGGAAATCTCATCGGTTTTCACAATCGCTAGTTTGACAGGAAGGCTTCCGGTAATAAGCACAGTCTGCAACCGTTTCATACTCTTCAAAGCGTCTTCAACTGCAGTTTCTCTATTTACTCCTGTGCCGGATCCTGAAATTGCGATTTCTGTCACTGCTCGTCCCTTCAAGTCTTCTCCAATTTGGAGGGTATCCACTTTCTCATTGTCCAAATACAAGTCCAGCGGTTTTTCAAGGTACGCATCGCGTGCTCCGGGCTCTGCCGATACAACCGGAATATCTTTGGTGATATCTGCATGATGCTGTGCTGACTCAGGTGTTAAAGAAATACTAAACCTGAATCGGCAGAAGAACTGCCCGTCAGCGCTTGGTCCGCATCCTATTTGAGGATCAATGCCTGCACATTCTGCGCTTCTGCACACATACACAATGTCTCTTCCACCGACAAATGCAGTGTCGTTGCCAATCTTTGCTTCAAACTTACCTTGTTTTGCCAGGAGATCCTTCACTTCTTCCTCGTTTGCTCCTGCAATCTCGACAAGGATATATTGGTTTCCGCTCAAATCTTTGGTTGCACGAACCACAATATCCGTTAATCCAAACAAGTTTAATCGCTGTTTCATATTGTCGAGTAAGGAATCCGTATCTTGAACAGAAAGCTTGGTTTCTGGTTTTAATAACACACGGGTTCCGCCTTCAAGATCCAAGCCTTTCTTGATATTTGTTTTCGGTGCAGGATACACCTTGATTCCGAGATCCTGTTTTTTGCCTGTAGCATTGTCAACTTTCACCGTAAGCCTATACAAACTGCGGTCAGTTTTGATCTGAACTGTGTCATTTGCTTCCAGCTTTTCAACCTGTGCTCCAAATTCCTCAACACTTTTTATGGGGATATTATTCATGGCCTTAATAACTTCCCGTGAGGTGGGAGTATCGGTTGCCTTGGGCCCCTGCATTCCTGCTTCATACGCAGCGCTCTCTTTGATGATCGTTCGAATAGCAACCCCTTCGGTGTCTGCTTTGGGGTGGATAGCAAGCACAGCAAGAATGAGCGCTATGACTAATATGATGACTCGAATTCTTGTGAAGACGCGCTTGAGTTTATACATCATAGGAAACACATTCATTCTGTTTTATGCGCTTGGTTACGCACTTGGCGACTCTTTTTTCTTTTCTTCCTGCACTTCTAAATACCAGCGCAGTAAGCCTGCATTTTGAATCCACGTCATGATCGGGTCGACCATAAGGCCGATCAACACAATAAGCATAATTTGCCGTAAGACTTCTGATTCTGTAATAAAAAGACCGATCGTAACCGCAACAATAGTCGTAATCATCATGGTCATCCCTGTCTTGACTGAACTATACACTGCTTGAAGCACGGTTCCATCTCTTCGCTTCAAAACCCGCGTTGACAACAAAATGTCCGTATCCACCGAATAGCCAATCAACATGAGAAACGCTGCAATGCCTGCTGTGGAAATCTTTAATCCTATGACGTTGACAACTGCAATCGTTACAATAATATCTGATCCTGCGGCAAGCACCACTGCTAAACAAGGGATGGGCTGTCTAAAATAAAAGAACACGACACCTGCCATGAACACAAATGCAATGAGCAGCGAAACGAGTGTTTCTTTAAAGAAGCTTGCCCCTAAGCTTGAACCAACGCTTTCAATGGTATACGTATCTCGTGCAACTCCTGTTTCTTTTTCCAGCAGAGCCACGCTTTCATCAATCTTCTGCTGGTCGGTTATATCTGCTTCAAGAATAAAACCAGAAGCGCGTCCTTCACGCGTTAAGGTGCGGAGTCCTATTTCATACTCAGGAAAAGAAGTGGCCATGGTTTCTTCAAGTTGTGCAAGGTCTATCGTTGCTCCTGGAACCGTAACCGTGATTCCCCCTTTCAAGGAGATCCCTTTATGGATAAAATCCCCGGTTGTTGCAACCTGGAATGCAATCTGTCCTATTGCAAGGATCAGAATGAGCATGGGAATAATCAAGAGTTTTTTGTAGTGGTGTTCATAATACAATTTGATCGGATGCATGAATGGAGAAAAGAAAGAACCTTTGCCTTGTTGTTCCTGATGTTCAACAGCGCTTGTTTTCTGTTCTATGTGTGTATGTGCAACCCGTGCTTGTCCGTGAGCGAGAAGACCCTGTTTTTTAAGCTCTTTGAGCCGGGCAAGCTCTCTGCGCTTCTTTTTCTTGGAAATAGCATCCATGAACGTGCCAGGAAGCCAGGGTATTTATATAGTTATTGGGCAGTGGGGGTGCTCGTTAATGCCCTCTTCTGCTTCGGAGAACCAAGTCTTCTTTCCTTCGCAGCCTGGAGCAATCCCATAAACAAGGGCGCTGGTTTCATAAACTTAGACTTAAATTCAGGATGCGCCTGAGTTCCAACAAAATAGGGATGCATGGCCTTGGGAAGCTCTACAAACTCCACCAAATCTTTTTCATCATTTCTTCCTGCAATCACCAGTCCATTTTTTTCAAGCAAAGACAAGAATTCACGGTTGCATTCCCAGCGGTGGCGGTGCCTTTCTGTAATCACTTCTTTTCCATACCATCCTTGGATCTGCGTCCCTTTTTTCAAGCGTGCAGGATAACTTCCTAATCGCATGGATGCACCGAAGTTCTTATCTGCCAAGTTCTTTTTCTGCTCAGGAAGAATGTCAATAACAGGATAAGGGGTGTCTCTATCGATTTCCGTTGTATGTGCACGTTCAAGTTTGCAGACATGCCGTGCAAATTCAATGACTGCTAACTGCATGCCGTAACAGAGTCCAAGATAAGGGATCTTATTTTCTCGTGCATATTTTGCAGTGAGAATTTTTCCTTCAACTCCTCGTTCTCCAAATCCCCCTGGCACAATAATCCCATCTACTTTGGAAAGCTCTTTCAGTTTTTCAGGATCTTTTTCATATACTTTGGAATCCACCCATACAATCTTTGGTTTTACCTGCTGATGCCAGCCTGCATGTTTGATGGACTCAATGACGCTAATATACGAATCTTCGAGCGAGAAACTTCCGGTGTCAAAATATTTTCCAACAATGGCAATCACGACTTCGTCGCGCGTATCATTTTTAATGGTTTCTACAAGCTTTTTCCATGCAAGGATATCCTTGGTCTCTTCTTTGTATTCCATCTTCAGCTTTTCGCACAGCATCTTGTCAAGACCTTGTTCTTTTAGGATAAGGGGAACCTCATAAATCAGCTCAACATCCGGTGCAGAAAGAACCCGTTCTTTTCTGACGTTGCAGTTCATGGCAATCTTTGCCTTGCGCTCTTCGTCTAAAGGCCTCATCGATCTACCAATAATAAAATCAGGGCGAACTCCGACACTCAGCAAGTCAAAGACTGATCGCTGTAAGGGTTTGCTCTTTTGCTCTCCCACTTTTGAAGGAATCGGAAGATACCCCACATGGATATGGACCATTTCCTCGCCGTCATAGCGCATTCTTCGCATGGCATCAAGGAAGGGAAAGAGTTGATATTCTCCTGCAGTCCCGCCAATCTCTATCAAAACAATTTCTGCATTGTTGTTGGATGCAACTTGCTTGATTCTTCTGATCACTTCCATGGGGATGTGGGGTATGAACTCAACGCATTTTCCTTCGTAATAACCTTCACGCTCGTCTTTGATCACCTTGAGATAGATTTGTCCGGTTGTGATGCTGTTGTCTCTCAATGTGGTGGTGTTGGTGAAGCGTTCATAATTTCCAAGATCCTGGTCAGTTTCAAAACCATCTTCTGTGACATACACTTCTCCATGCTCAGTCGGCCTCATGGTTCCTGCATCAAGGTTCAAGTACGGATCAATTTTCATGGCAGTGATTTTGCAGCCTTGTGCTTCCATGAGTTTAGCAATAGAAGACGTAATAATCCCTTTCCCTACACTAGAAATAACTCCCCCTGTAACAAAGATGTATTTAGCCATAGCACTTCACCTCAAGACGTGAGCACACTCTAGAAAAACTATCAATACTCTTTTTATGATTCGTATGAATTTTTATTTGGTGCATTCTTACGGGAAGCCAAGGAGGTATTTAAAGATTACGTTTGTGTTTTGAATACTCACGGTGCTCCAGTAAGAACCTTCC
>DUFX01000047.1 GCA_013331695.1 Candidatus Woesearchaeota archaeon | reverse complement strand
CCTTCGGCGTCAAGAATATGGAGGCGATACGCGGGAAACATATCCTCATTGTGGATGATGTCACCACAACCGGTGCGACGCTCCGTACCGCAAAAGCTACACTTTTGCCGTACGGACCTGCGTCAGTAACATGCGTTGCCCTTGCACACTAAATAATGTTCTACGATTACGAGCGCTGTGCTATACTGGAGATATGCTCAAGCAGTCTATTGTGTATAGTGCAAAATTCTCGAGCACTGATTCACAGCGCACATGGTTTAGAAAAGTTGAAGTGTGTTCAACAAACTCCACACTCGCTGGCTTGTGCCATTGTTCAGAGAGAACAATTCGTGACTGGAAGAACGGCAAATTTCGCCCTCGCCATGACTGTATCCAAAAGATATGTCACCGATATAAACTTCCAATGCCGACGATTCAAAAAATCTCACGCTTTGAACATTTAAAATTATCAGGAAGAAAAGGGGGTCTCGCTGTCCTTGAAAAATATGGAAAGCTCCCCATACGAGAACAAGTTCGGAAAGAAAAATGGAACGACTGGTGGAAAACGGTCGGTAAGGAATCCTATATCAAGTCGCACGCTCCTCTCAGAATCACGAAACCAAAGAAAAACCCCGCCCTTGCTGAATTTGTTGGGATAATGATGGGCGATGGTACCGTGAGTACCTATCATATCGGAATTACACTGAACGCAACTGATGATGCTGAATATGTTGTTTTTGTAATGAAATTAATAAAAAAACTTTTTGGGGTTCATCCAAAAATATACAAGAGGAAAGATAAAAATGCGGTAGTGATTACAGTTGCAAGAAAGCTACTTGTCGAGTATCTCCACTCACTTGGATTGCCAATAGGCAATAAAATTAAACAGGGTCTAAACATACCGACATGGATTTTGAATAACCCTGAATACGCAAGGGCATGTTTACGAGGACTTATGGATACCGATGGTTCTGTTTTTACACACACATACAAATCAAAAGAAAAAATCTACCATTATAAAAAACTTTCATTTACTTCTGCCTCTCCCGCATTATTGGCCTCTGTTCAAGAGATTCTTACACAGAACAACATTCAAGCGCACATATCAAAAACAAATCTGAGAATTGGCACAAGAACATCTGTTGAACGATATTTTTCTTGTATTTCCTCACATAACACAAAACATTTGAAAAGGATTGCTGAGTAGCGTAGTATAGACCCGTTGGAGACGTGGGTGAGTGGTTGAAACCAGCACACTGCTAACGTGCCAGGGGATAAAACCCCTCGCGAGTTCGAATCTCGCCGTCTCCGCACTAAGAACCTGGTAGTTTTGTGACCCAAGTACCCAAGGTTGTAGGGCGACCCACAAAGCTATAATGGCTGATAAAACATAACCGCCCCTAGGGTTTTAATACCAATTGCTTTTTGAAGTAGAAGTAAAATACAAAAAGGATCACCGAAATTCCTACTGGAGGGAAAGCATACAGGGCAAGAGCAAATAGGTTGTATGTAATTGAGAGGATTCCATTAAGAATATCTACGACCAACGGAACGATGATAAAGAACATTGTTCCCATGAGCAGTACCCAAATGATTGCCTTCGCCTCCTTGAAGGATTGCCAGTTCCCAAGTATCCGATACAGGCCCTGATAGAACTTAATCTTGTACAGGAAAGCGCCCAGCGTCACGAACGTAAGGGCGCTGTAGAAGATGCGTACGAAAATGGATGGCGGATCTATAGGACTGATATCCGTCCATGTGAAGGTCTTACCCATTCCATAAATCCACAGGAAAAATGCGAGCGTACAGATGATCGAGAAAATCGCTCCTGTCAGGATTTCCTTTCCGCATTTCTTTAATGTCTTTTGATACCAAGTCATTTCTTCTCAAATGATTTAAGCAGAGGTAATTACCTTGAACGGGAGTTCGTAGGTTTCCAACAAATAATGGTCCGTGATGCCTAGGAGCTTCTTCTGCTCATCGCTCATCCGCGCCTTAGAAACACCCGGCTGAACAAGATGTATATTCATTCGGAATTCCATGACCTCGCTCATACGGCTTATCTTCTCAAGGATCTTTTGATCACCTTTTTCAAAACGATCAACTTCCTGACCGTTGTGTTTAAGAGGGTTCCTTCTGAGCAAGTGAGTAAAAAGTCTTTCGGCACTTTCTTTCCAGTACGCGCTTCTCTGAACCTGCCCGCACACCACATACAGATCTCCGATACGCGCTCCGGCAGTTGCTGCACTCGAGAATTTACAGTGATACAAATCAACCTCGATATATTTATGAGTTCCTTCGACAGTCCTTATAGCAACAATGTCCGCTGCTTCTCCTGAACCGTCGTCGTTAAAGACGACTTCGTAATCCTCAGCAACGAGTTTCTGTATAACTTTATATTGGATAGAATCTTGGCGCTTATTCACCCCTTGTGATTCAGCTTGAATGTCGGTGCCCTGCCAATCCCAAACCTCCACTTTATTGTCTGCAATTGCAGGAGGAGTTTCATTCAGTTCGATGTAAGTATTCCCTTCAAGGGAAGATCCGTCTGCAAACCAGAAGATAGGCGGATTCTCGTTGAAAAACTCTGTTAACGCAGTCTCACCACGATAAAGTATTTTTGCTTCATCTCTTGTGTTCTTGGAGAACTCATAAGTTTTGTTATCACCATTTTCCTGAAGAGTTAGGGTGAAATCAGATGTAATCTCTCCAGATTTTATTGAGAACTCCAAATTGCCTGTGTCATTAGTATTCTTCAATTCAATATCAGCCAAATGAAGCGGTACTCTGGTACCACCGAGCATGAGTACGAAATCAGTCTCTGGTTGAAGATAAAACATTTCTGGCCAATCAATACGCACAGGGACTTTAGCAGGCCGGACACCGACAATTTTAGGCCTAAGCGTACCCTTAAGTACTTCATCCGGATCAATGGTCTCATCGAGAACTTTGGAGCCGATGTAATCAAACCAACGCACGAGCGCGTCAATATTAATCACTCTTCGAGACCAGACTCTTCCTTTCCTCGAGCAACCTATAGACGTTCTTGCGCCTCTTTCATAACCCGCACCAAACATGTTCGACTTAATCGAAGTCCGCTTAAGCAGTTCATCAAGTCCTGCCTCAACATCAGACCCAGCCTGCATGGTGTAGCGAATCAGCCTACCTATCTGCTTTCTAAGACCGACGTTATAGAGTTTCAGTCTCTTCACTCCGGCCAGAGACCGAAATACCGCATCGTCCTGCACAAGTTCAACATCCTCACCTGCAAGAGCTACAGCAAGACTTTTAAAGTACCCTGCATTGCTTGAGCTATGGATATAAAGGGCTTTTGTGTCTTCGTTCCAGTAAGCGATATACAACTCCCATGCCCAGTTGAATACATCGGGCAGCTTAAGCCAGTCCACGGCAACTTTTTTTCCTGTAACTACCAACAGCACTTTCTTCTCCTTATTAATGCCGCTAAAAAGTTTGTCGACAGTGCCGAGACCTTTCATACCCCTCTCAAAATTCTCTGGGTCCCAATCGGTACACTTCGTCTTGTATATGACAGTACTGGATGCGGGATGCAGGTTCTGAAGAGGTATATCAGTTGGAAGACCAGTGAACCCTGCGGCAAACTGCTGAAGCGATACTTGCTCACCAATTGCTTCTTCACCGATCTGCTCAAGCAATGCATTCCAATCAGCCTCATGCTCGTACAATCTCTTCAATTCCTCTCGAACTTTTACGTCGGCAATATTGGCAATAAAAGTCGGATCTCCAAGATCATCTCTTGCTCGGGTAAAACGACCTGCGAGCTGGAGAGTAATTGCAAGACTTTTCTTAATATCATGGAAAGCGGCAATCTTAAGTTCTGGAAGGTCAAAGCCTTCTCCAAGCATATCTACACAGACCACTATGCGAGACCTTCCTGCGATCAGATCTGCCTGAATTTTCTTACGCTCCTTCACGGACTTGATGCCGGTGTGTATTTGTACCGGATTGAATTCTGTATAGCCTTTATATAGCTCGAAGACTTCTCTAGCCCTTGCGACTGTCTCAACACGAGCCATAAGAATGTGATTCGCTGGATCTGCCCGTAGCTGAGTAACAGCCTTCTCTGCAATTGCTTTGTCTGACTTCTCAGGATCGAACTCACTTACAGGGTCAAACTTTATTTTCTTGAAGTAGCCATTCTCAAGGGCCTTCTTGAGTGGATACTTGAAAATAATCTTTCCATCTACCGCCTTATTGTCATTTCTGAAAGGAGTGGCCGTGAACTGAAGAATCTTGTTTTTCTTAAACGCGAGCTTCAGCTCCTTCCATGTCTTTGCCCCGATATGGTGAGCTTCGTCAATAAAAAGATACTCGCAGTGAGTAGCCATCTTTGCCTGCATTT
The DNA here is from genome assembly GCA_013331695.1 of Candidatus Woesearchaeota archaeon. Lineage (GTDB taxonomy): Archaea > Nanobdellota > Nanobdellia > Woesearchaeales > UBA12501 > UBA12501 > UBA12501 sp10192u. The sequence continues at coordinate 931 of DUFX01000047.1, read as the reverse complement.
CTTTTGAAAGCTGGCCAGCGATATTGATAGTGGTAACAACCACGTTTGATGCCTCAAAGACACTATCGAGTTCTGTCATGTTCACCGGCATTTCGCGCAGAATACCGACGATTGGGTGTTGATATGATTCAGGCACTATTCCGAAAGTCTTAAGAACTCCGAGTGACAAAAATTTTTCAGCGATTTGATTTCTCAAAGCATCTGTTGGGACGACGACCAGAATCTTTGAACACTTTTTAGAAAGAAGCGTGGATAGCATTGTCTCCGTCTTTCCTGTACCCGTCGGCATGACGACAGTGGCAGTTGAGTCATCAACGATCCAGTGAGCGTGTATCGCATGGAGCGCACCAATTTGCGGAGATCGCAACCCTTTTATGTTGTTTGAAGGATCTTCCTCTTTGTATGAAAAGGAGCTGTCCCATGATTCGAGGACAACACTTGGACTGCTTGGGTTTGCTCTGACTTCCTCAATACGCGGATGAGCCACCCACTCTCCCGTAGAGAGATCGGCAATATTTTCTCTTGTCGGAGTTTCGTCGAAACGTATTATTCGCTGGTGAGTATCAGGGGCGATGCCACGAGGGCCTATTACTAAAATTGAGGCATTTTCAGCCTCAATTTCATCGTCCTGCTCGAGAATGACAAGTCCGCCCCTTACTTCTGTAATGTCATCAATCTCTGCATCAATTTCATGAACGGGAAAGACGCGTTGTTTTACAACACTTTCATTTCGTTCTAGGTATTTAAAATCCAATGAGGGCAGCTTGACTTTCATATTGAAATCAAGCCTATTTTAACATTTTTTAAGCTTTTTATCCTTAGGGATTTTTCCTCTTATTTTTACAATTCCTATTCCTCTACCAGAGTAATCTTCTTGTCGTTCAGCACCAGTCTCGACCGCAAGTGACCCATCAATTCGCGCTTCTCAAGC
>DUFX01000075.1 GCA_013331695.1 Candidatus Woesearchaeota archaeon | reverse complement strand
TAATGACTCACCCAAAATATGTAAGAAGTGAAGGTGGATATATAGCTGATGAAGCTATTATGGAAATGTACCTCAATGCTGCTAACTTAGGAGTTTCTGATTTTGTTGTTCCCGGAAACAAACCTGATGACATAAGAAGAATTAGAGAAACATTAGAACAAAGAGGAGTTTCTCCAACCTTCTATGCGCCGGGATTTGTAGCGCAAGGTGGTTCAATTTCTGATGCTGCAAAAGTTGCAGGCGATAGCTGGCACGCAATTGTCGGAAGGGGAATTTACAAAGCAGAAGATATAAGAAAATCTGCTTTGGAACACACAAGCCAGTTGTAAATGTGGTCCCCCCTAATTTTTATTTCTGCAATAATACGCTGACTTCGGCACTCTCCTTACAGCTTCGCTGTTTGTCGGGACATTACATTTCTCGCTTCTGGGACGTGATCCACCAGCGCAAACGTTATAAAAATAATCATTTTTACTTTTGATCTATGCAAAAAATTACTTCCGCTTTCTTTGCTCGTGACACAGTTATTGTCGCGCAAGAATTAGTAGGAAAAATAATATCCAAAGATGGCTTTCTTGCCCGCATTGTTGAAACAGAAGCCTATAAAAAAGATCCTGCCTCCCATGCGTTTACTCGAACAGAGCGCAGTGCTTTGATGTATGATACTTATAGTCACATCTATGTTTATCTTATTTATGGTGTTCATTACTGTCTCAACTTTACTACAGAAAAAGATGATGCTGGCGCAGTTCTGATCAGAGCAGTCCAACCATTAAACAAGATTGATGATTTAAAGAAACGTCGTAGCACGGACAGTATAAAGAATCTTTGTAACGGCCCAGGGAAACTCTGCCAAGCACTTCAAATCACAAAAAAAGATAATGGACAACCTGTAGGAAAAAGTATTGCTGTCTTTGATGATGATTTCATCGTAGATAAGATTGTTTCAAGTAAGAGAATTGGTATCTCTGTTGCTCAGGACTTAGAATGGAGATTCTATATTAAAGATAATTTGTTTGTGAGTAAAAAATAATATTTTTTATACAACCTTACACTATTTTGTTTATTTCTAAACACTATGTTAATGTATTTCTCAACTTCCCCATAATTATGAAGATTCATCAATTATATCAACCAGAGATAAAAGTGTTCTCCGCAGAACTTATGCCGTTACCCAATGGTTCTGTTATTTCTGATTTTGATGCGCTTGTTGAGCCATTGCGTGCGGTTGAATGCCGTTATTTTACTATCACCCAGCCTGCACCTTCAACACCAAAAAGTGGAACTCCTGTCATTGCTCATTACCTTGAAAGAAAATACAGCCAAAAAGTAATTGTTCACCTTACTGGGGGTTGTCATACACCAAAAGAATTAGAAAATAAAGTACAGGAATTATCCTATCTTGGCATAGAAAATGTCCTTGCTTTGCGTGGTGATCCTCAATCATCTTCCAACGGCATAAATCGCTCGGGGCTAGACGTAGTCCGACAATTAGCTACATTAAGAAGGGGAAGATACATTCATAGAGATATTTTAACACCCTACGATTTCTCTCTCGCCGTTCCTTGTTATCCTGAAGGTCATCCTCTGACCACAAAAGAACACTGTTGGGACGATTTTAAACAAAAAGTCGAAGCTGGCGCTGATCTAGCTTTCACGCAAGCAGTTTTCTTACCCGAAAAATATCAACAGCTTCAGGAATGGGCACAAAGAAATAAGATTACTATTCCCATTATCCCTGGTATCTTTATCCCGCGTACACCAAATGATTTCTCCTTTCTTCAAAGTAAGCGTGTGGGTGTCGCTATCCCTTCAAAACTGTTAGCACTCGCTGAACGTTTCTCTGCATCTCCCTTTTCTTTTGAAGCTGCTGTTGACGATTTTATCTTTTCTCTCGCAGCATCATTATTGCAATCCGCTCCCGGAGCACATTTCTATTCTCTCAATCGAACGGACAGAGTCGCAAAAATTATGAGCGGTATATCATGAAAACAACAATCATTGGCTTTCCGAACACGTATCGAAGCTTAATTAAAACTGTGGTCGAAGGTTTATGGACTGGTACAAAAACAGAAAGAGATATTACTTGTGCAGAAACCGAAGTGTTGGCCTACAATCGCCACGCCCAACGTTCTCTTGATCTTCGTCCTGTTTTCGATATTGATATTTACGATCGATTACTAAAAACTGCGGTGACGTTTGGTTTCGTACCAGAACGTTTTGGCACAGCAACAGAAGCGAACACCGATCTTGCCGTGTATTTATCCATTCCTCGTGGGACAACTACTGCTCTCGCATCATCAATGGTTAAATGGTTCAATACGAACTATCATATTGTTCAACCTGAAATCGAAGGAGAGCCACATCTTGTTGATCAGCCAAGACTTCCTGTTCCTCAAGATGGTGAAAAAATTGCCCTCATTGGTCCATGGACACTCTTGACTTATAGCAAAAACAAAACTTCTCAATCGGAGGGTGAACTCTTTCAAAAATTATCTGAACAATACGTCACGCTAATTAATTATCTTCCTTCTTGTACCATTCAACTGGAAGAACCATCTTTTTTGACCCATAGTATTCCCAAAGGTTATTTAGAATTTGTTGAAAAACTTCGTCAACGTGTCCATCTCCATGTTTATTTCGGCGCTGTCAATTCTTTTGCGAAAGAACTGTTTGCCCTACCTATCGCAGGCATTGGTCTTGATTTNNTGATGGTCCTGCTAATCTTAATCTTCTCCCTCAGTTTCCTGCTGATAAAGATCTTATTGCCGGGATCACGAATGGTCGAAACGTTTGGCCAGCGACCACAAAAACTGAACTAACTCTTGCTGAAATTTGTCGTTATGTCTCGTCTGATCGATTATACATTAGTCCTTCTTGTTCTTTGCAACATCTTCCTTTAACCGCTCGCGGCGAAGATCACCCATTTCTTTTTGCCGAAGAGAAGATTGCCGAATTGGAAAAAATAAAAACCGGTACTCTTGAATATCAGGAACCGTCGCCAAAAGAAGAGAGACTTCCTCGAGCTAGAATCGAACCTTCAAAAACAACTCCTTGGGTCAGTGCAGTTCCTTTTCCAACGACGACCATTGGCAGTTTTCCTCAGACTAAAGAGATTCGTACTCTTCGGAAAAAATGGAGAGAAAGAACAGTAAGTCAGAATGAGTACGTTGCTTCTCTCGGACAAGCTATCCAAACGTGCATTGCTACTCAAGAAGAACTTGGTCTCGATGTTCTTGTCCATGGTGAGTTTGAACGTGCTGACATGGTAGAATATTTTGCAGAAAACCTTGTTGGTTTCGTTCCGATCAAAAGTGCAGTTCAATCGTACGGCACGCGTCATGTTCGTCCTCCTGTCATAATTGGTGACATTAGAAGAGAACGCGCATTTACCGTTGAGTGGATTAAATATGCCCAATCGCTTACGACAAAACCAGTCAAAGGCATGCTTACCGGACCGGTCACTTTAGTTCAATGGTCTTATCCTCGCGAAGATATTTCTCGTGAAGCTCAGTTTTATCAGTTTGCTCTGGCTTTATCTGCAGAGGTAGACGACTTAGTTGATGCCGGAATTAAACATATTCAAATTGATGAACCCGCATTGCGGGAAGGACTTCCTCTTGATCCTCAGCAACGAGAATTCTACCTTCATCATGCGTTGAATGCGTTCCGTCTCGTTTCTGCAGTTGTTCCTGATGATATTGTTATTCATTCACATCTGTGTTTCTCTGATTTTGCTGATATTCTGGATGCCATTTCTGACATGGGTGTCGATGTTTTGAGTATAGAAGACAGTAAATATCACGGCAAAACCGCAGCCTCTTTATCCCAGGCTCATTATCCTGCTTCGATTGGTCTTGGTGTTTATGATGTTCACAGTCCTCGTCTTCCGACATTGGAGGAAATGACTGCGATTCCTCAGTTGCTTTTAGACGCGGGTATGGATCCACATCGGATTTGGTTCAACCCCGATTGCGGTCTTAAAACCCGCGGCCCTGAAGCACATCAACAGCTTGAGCGGATGATGGCCGCGCGGAATCTTTTGCTCGCAAAATTAAAATAAGAAGCAGTAAATATTTAAATAATCATTGAAATATTTCTTTCCGTATGCGGGGGTGGGAGAGTGGTCAAATCCGCTAGCTTGAGGGGCTAGTCCCTTAGTGGGTTCGCGTGTTCGAATAGTGACGCCCGAGGCGGCAATGCTTCGAACGTCAGTAAGAATGTCACGTCCCCCGCATTTTATTAAACTCCAAGAGACACAAAAGATATAAAGTTCAAGTATTTCTTGTTTATCATACTATGAGGTGAATATATGAAAAGAATGATTATTTTTATTATGTTATCCTTAGTTTTATTTTCAGTAATTTTCGTTGGCGGATGTACTCCTACAACACCGAAAACATCTGAATCGGGGACAAGTTCTGCTCCAGAACAAGGTAACTCTGTTCCATCGGGAGAGGGAAATTCCGGTTTACCCGTACCACCACCATTGCCTGAATAAGGAGGAAAAAGCATGAAAAAAATAATTTTATTGGCATTAGTGACATTTCTTCTCACTACCACTGTTTTTGCCGGTATGATTGTAGTGGAAGAAACGTATAATGGGGCTCTAATTTCTTACGATGTATCTATACCTATGGAGAAAGGCTGGAATCTTGTTTTAGGTGCTGGCGCACTCTTAGAAGCAGCTCCTCTTGGTTTCTCTGCAGGAAGCGAAGTTAAATTCGGAAATCTTAAAGCAATGTATGTCTACAACCCTTCCACGCGAGAATATGTGCGCATTCTTCCCGGCGTAGATCGAGAGAAAATAGCCACTTTTGTCAGTACGGGCGATTTACTATCTATTCCTTACTGGTTGTATAGTGATAAAGCAGGCACTTTGCAATTCCGATCTCGCGGTATTCCCGCAGTTCACTATCGTCAGCTTTATAGTGGATGGAACCTTGTCGGCATTTCACCTGAGATGGAAGGACGAACATTCCAAGAACTCTTTTCTGGTTGTACGGTAGAAAAATCATTCATCTACAACAACAAAGTTTACACAGGACACACTGAACCTTCTTGGGAACGAGTCTATGAAGATTCAAAATTTGAAGACAATGCAATGGGTTACGGCATGGCTGTCAAAGTGACGGGACAATGTACGATGGCTGCTGCTCCCGCGCTTGGTGGAACTCCACCTGCTCTTCCAGGAAATTAGTTTTTTATTTATTTTATTTTTATTGTCCTAAATATTGCTCCTGATTAGTTTTATAATCCTATCGGCTTCATCCAAAAAATAGATT
>DUFX01000041.1 GCA_013331695.1 Candidatus Woesearchaeota archaeon | reverse complement strand
AAAAAATTAAAAAAATTTAGATCGTCACATTTCCTCGTTTTGCACGCTGGTATCTGAAGTAGAGTGCAACCAGGATCAGGGCAATCACCACCAAGATGGGTAATAAAGGTCCTTTAGCCCAGCGTGGTTTAACGCTCTGCTTCTTGGCAGTCTTCTTAACCGTTCCGGTTTTCTCTGCACCCGTACCTGCTTGTACAGCTTGATCACTCTCTGCTTCTTGTGCAGGTTCAGCTTGTGAAGGGGAAACTTCTGCAACCAGTTCTCCGGTGACACCTGGCAATGCAGGTCCTAAGAGTGGTGCTACACTGATTTCTTTGAAGTGCATAATAGCTCGATTAAAGAGCGTCTTGGTCAAGGTGACTTCCACATCATTGGTATTATCTGCATCAACATCATAGATAACCGATTGACCAACCGTGATTGTTTTAGCAACACCATTGAGGATTACGGTTGCTTTCTCAAGTGTCACTGCAGTCACTGTAGCAGGGAAAGTCTTACCTTTGAGGGTTACAAGACCCTTGTCTCCGGTGGAGAGTGCTTGTTCGGTTCCGCTCGGTGAAGCAGTAAAGGCTTTCACTGTTGCAGATACACCACGGCCTCCGCCGCCACCGCCTCCGCCACCACTGCCTGCCGATGTAGAGGATTGTTGAGTACGCGTAATGCGAACCGAGTTATTACTGCTGTTTTTATTCGTTGCATTATCATAACAACTGATACTGAAATCGGTAACACCGATAGGCAACGCGTTGCCACCTTGACTGAGGTTAGCAACATATCCTACACGGGTATGGATCGTGATATTCGTGTTGGTTATAACTCCGTTTCGCGTCAAGTTGCATCGCACGGTTGGCGCGAGGTTATCAGTCGCGTTGAAGTTCAAGACAATCGTGTCGTTATCTGAGCTTACGTTTCCAGGAGACAAGATTCTAATGTTGTACGGAGCTGCACGATCAATGAATGCTCTGAATACAGTCGAGTTTCCCGTCCTGTTAGCAGAGTTATTTGCTTGGAAGACCACTGAATAGTTTCCTTCTCCGAGTACGTTATCATTCGTACTGGTGATATTGAAGCTCTTAGATTGGTTAAGAGTAGCATTGTTGGTCATATTAGGTCTCGGTTTAGAGGCGTTGATGAAGTAGCTGAAGTTGATATTCTTGTCCGTGGTATTTCCAATCGTGAAGGTAAGATTGATAAAGGTCGTGTTGAAGAATGCGATACTCGTATTCTTCTCTGCTGATGGACTGTTACTATCAGTCATACTCACCGTCGGACTACTGGACATGATAAAGGCGCGGACACGAGTACTATTCACGTTACCTGTAGCTGCATTACCTGTATCACGAACCGTAACCGTAATGTTTTTCAAACCATCACGGAGAGTCGGTGTGGTACCGTTGCACATCATCGTATCTGACTTCGTGTTCAGGGTCTGGAATGCCTTACAGGTCATGTTGCTGAAGTTCAAGGTCGCAGTCTCGGGAGCGAATGTAATATTCAATGAACTATTCAAGATCGGTGTACCGGTACCATTCAAGGTAATATTGAATACAGTGTTATTGATAGAGACATTCGTATTGTTTGCGAAGTCATTAATCGTAATGATCGGCGAAACATTATCAGAGATGTTGAAACTGGAAAATCCGGTTACCGTAAAGCTGTAGTTGGTACCATTAGCAAGCTTACTGTAGCTCAGATTTCGACCATAGGTTTTGTTCCATCTACTGGGGCTTGGACCAGTACCGAAAATACCAGGCATCGTAGATCCGTAAATACGGATACCAAAGAGGGTAATATTTGCACTGTAATTGAGCGAGGCATGGGTGGCGTTAATTCCAATGGTTGCAAGATCGCCATCGAGGGATCTGTTTGCAAGAGTAACATTCACTGCAATCCTTACATTCGATTCTAATTGACGACCAAGGGTCTGGTTAATGGTCAAATTGGTAAAGTTAATGAATGCAACAGGAACATAGTCTCGCGCTGTTGCAGCTTCGGTAGGATCGGGACCTCCGCGAGTTCCACCACACATGGATTTGTTCTGGTATACCATTACACTGTAAGCAATTCTTGTAAAGTTAAGTGCTCGATCTACTGGAGGTCGAATACTTAAGTTCGTTGTAACACGCTTCACTCCAGCGTAGGTAAATGCATTCGACGCATTAAAAATAAGACAGGTGCTACTTCTTGGCACCGAAAGGTTATATCCAATAAAGGATGTGGAATTACGGGGTGAGTTTGCAACACTATACACATTTCTCACATGATCCTGCACTCCTCGAGTACCTAAAGGTCCAAAAGAGATGTTCACTGAAATATTCGTAAAGTTAAAAGAAACGTTGCTAATCGCCGAGAGATTGACAAATCCGTTATAGTAGTAGTATCCACTAGACGAGTTCGCTGCAGTTGCATCTTTCGTGAGGTTCGTAATATTGACAATGCGTGCACTGCTCGTTGCTGCTGCGCCTCCTCCTGCAGTAATATTGACCCACACAAAAAGAATATTCGTACCATTGGGTTTATAAGTGTCTCCGGTCACGTTGTCAAGTACAATAACGGTGAAATTCACAATAGAGTTATTATTCATAAAGCTGTCAAGATCGCGAGCTCCTGTTTTGTTAATTAAAACTTGAACAACCTTGGGTCCGTTATTATCAACGGTGATGTTGGTAACGTTCATACGATGTCGAACGAGTGCCCGAGCAGTGTCATTATACGTAAGGTTCATAGAAAGGTTGTACATACCATCAGGAACGGTTGTTGAATCAAAGGGAATCGAGTAATTGGTGCAGTTCATTGCATTCGTAGCAAGACAACCATTATTTGCGCTAACATTTTTAGAGCCGTTCGTGATATACTTAATACGCGTACCATTCGGTACTGAATTAAAAAGCCACGTGACATTGCTAATGTTATATTTACCAAGTGTGGCATCACCGCCAACTGTGACAGAAAGATTGAGTGTGATAAAAGCAGAGCTGAAGTTTGTTCCATTGGCGTACGGAATGTTGTTGACTTTCATTAAAATTAATGCATCACCCACAGCAGCGTATACTAAGAGTGCAAAAAGCAGGAGAATCGCCAGGTGAGGTGTAAACTTAAGGAGTTGGGAAAAGGCCATCGAACGACTCTTCGTTCTCTGTACTCCTAATTTGGAATGAGAAGAATATTTTTTATGGAAAAATTTTCGTTCCATCACCAACCTCTTTTTTTTGAATACAGTTTTACTGATACTTCTTATTTATAAAGTTTGTGAAATTTAACGTTGGAACATATACGTTTTGAAAAAAAGAAAAGCAAATGACTATTCAAAAGTGAAACAAAGAAGTATCAAAGAGAAAAGTGAAGAACAGAAAATTTTACCCGATATAACTCACTTGCCCTGCAGATTCTTTCTTCGTTACGTTTTGCAGCTGCTCCGTACGCTTCATAATCTCCTGTTCAACTTCTTTGATCTCGGTATTGAGCGACTTGAGATCCAGATTAAGGCTCAATTTTTTATTGAGGATTTTCAAAACTTCCTGGCTTCCCTTGATTCCGAGATACAGGGGATGTGCATAGGTTTCTGCAAGCAAACAGACCGCATGCATTTTTCTCTTTTCTGCTAAACCCACTAGAAGACCGGTTACACCAACGATAGGACCGACGACACCGTAGAGTTTCGATGAGGCAGGAGTATCGTGAATAAAATTCTTAACGGTATGCTTTGCTGTTCCTGTGCAAAACACTTTGGGCTTTTCGGGAATCTCAGAAAGACCGATGCCGCCGATGGTAATGAGTTCCTTTCCCTTGAATTGGTTGAACACGTCGAGAAGTGTATTTGAAAAATCATATGAAGCTTCTTCATCGGTCGGCTGAATATCTCCGCTCAAAAAGAGAAAGTCGCGATTCGGAAGCAGAAGTTTCTTGTTTTTCTTGGATAATTTGTTGAAATCGCTTGCTTTTTTGTAGTAGAGTTCGATGCGGGGAAGCTCAACAAGGTTCTCTTCATTGACAAAAACAGAGTGAGGCAGGGAATATGATGAGAATTCCATAATTTTCACTGCACCGAGCTCATCAATCATGAAGTCAACAGCAACTTTTCCCACATTCCCAATGCCGGGTAGTCCTTCGATTAAGATAGGATCTTTCAACTTAGGCATTGTTTTGATTACTTTGCGAATTTTCCAGACCATAGGGACACCGTATAACCCCCAATAATAAGCTAGAAGAGGGGTATTTTTGCGGGTTTATATAGTTTGCTATGGGGGTGATTACTTTCTATCATGGATTCCATCGAGAAATCAGTGCTCTTGACGAGGGAGGAATTGATCGTAGAATTCTAAACGTAAACTATAGCCATTTAACATTCCATACGCTGCTGCAGTAAAACGAGAGACAGTAAATGGAGGCATCTGAGCAACCAGCTTTGCAAGCACTTTTCCGAGACTTTCACCGTGGTTCCCTTCTTCGTTTCCTTGACCGAGTGGCTGCGTTTTCTTATCATGACGATAGTGCGGCCAATAAAAAACAGAGCGTTCTTCAGTAAGTCCAAATCTTCGCTCAAGTTCAGGGCAAAGGCGCGCGTATTCTTCTCCTACTAAAACTTCTCCGAAGACACGAAGAAAAGCAAGGGCATAACTGTCATATTGTTGAGGAGAACGCTCTTGCAAGAGATAAGTATCCTCAGCTTTACGAAGCATTTGATGAAGACTGTTTCTTATTTCTCGTGTACAACTTGTTTCTTCAGGAATAACAGTAAGAGAAACACCCATGGTTTTCAGATCTTCATCTAACAGTTGAGGATGCGGTCTTGGTTTCTGTTCNNGGGAAGTACGTCTTCATGTGGACTCGTAAAACCCTGAGAGAGGTAACGCTTCTGCAAAAGAATGTCAATTACTGCAGAATCAGGAAGTGCATCAAACGCCCGCAAAACAGGATGATTTCTGAATTGCTGGCCAAGTCCATCTTCAAAGATGTTGAGGACACGGAGGTATTTGTTCGTTTCGTTCATATTTTCACGTTCTAATCACGCATCACACAAGCACGTGTTTCTTCCCGAAATTTAGCAATACATATATCCCGCTCTGCAGGAGTCAGATCAAGGAATTTTCCTTTGCCTTCGCTTGTCGGCATATAAGGACAACGAAGCATTGCTCCATTAAAGTCAACCGTTACACCAGATCCAGCACCCATCTGGCACTGACCGTCGACCGTGGTACTGTGTGACTTGCCAAAATCACTGTATTGTTCAGCCATGGTTTTGAGACGCATCCACGTCACNNTTCTGGCTGATGTTCTGATTGTTGATAAGTAGAAATTAATCTCCTCAGATTTTCTGCGATACCTTGTTCATCCTGGATTTTTGCTTTGTCTAAGACCGTATCAGAAACACCATGCAAAACACCTTGTACACGCAATGCTGTTTTGACTTCATCAGCAGTACGATAGTGTTTTTCTTCAAAGAAACCTGCATCAAGGAAGCGGTTGCCGTACAGGCTGATCATGATATTAGCGCCATGTCTTGCCAATGTTTGGCAGGTTTCTTCATCAAGATGATCGCCTGCCGTAAAGATNNTATAAGCAGTCATGCCGTGTTCAGCGCCGTAGCAAATTTTATGGAGTGTTGCTTCTCTCAGACTCGGATGAAAAGGGTCTCCCCTGCCATTAATAGTAACAAAACGTGTTCCATACTGGTGTGCAAACGTATCAATAACTGCATCAATCTCTTCAGGAGCCATACGTTCAGGCGACTTGAGACCATTATGAACACACCCTCTGCAGGATTGTATAAGGGCATCTTCTTGAGCACTATACACTCGTTCTGCCCGCTTTTCACAATAATTAGCATCAGGCAGATTGAGAATAACCACTTTTAGGGGATCTCTCAGCATCCCTTCTTGAGCAAGATCTTCCAATCGTTTGGTAATCTCAAGTTTATGCTCGAGTTGATGGTGTTGATGTGCTGGTGTCGCTATCATGGTAACCTCTCTTGTTCACTAAGCAGTACTCTATACCAGGGATATATAAAACTTCTCAGCTATACTTTTTACTTTTCCGATATATTTAAATAGTAAATACGATTATGTACTGTTTATGGCCATAAAACTTGACCTCGAAGATATTGATCTTAAAGACAGAAAGATCCTTTACGAGTTGGATGTAGATAGTAGGCAGTCCAACGCAGAAATAGCCCGAAAAGTGGGCCTTTCCAAGCAGGTTGTGGGGTTCAGAATTAAACGCTTAGTCAAGGAAGGTCTGATCAGCTGGTTTTATAGCATTATTGATATCTCCAAACTGGGGTTTACCATCCATAAAAATTTCCTCAGACTGCAAGACGTGGACAAGGAAAAAGAAACCGAACTCATTGCCTTTCTCAAAAACCATCCCCATGTTGTCTGGGTGGCCAGCTGTGATGGAAAATATGATCTCGCCTTTGGAACCTGGGCAAAAGACATGGCATTTCTTGATAAGACGCTTGCAGAGCTGGATCATCAGTTTGGAGTGTATATCTCAGAACGGCAGATTGCACCTATTATTCGTGGAGAATATTTCTTTCGCGATTACTTAATTCCTGAAAAAGAACCCAGCGCACTGCGAAAATCCTTTTTTGGAGCAGTGCCTACTCCTATTGAGATGGACGCACAGGATTGGAAAATACTTACGACACTCGCGAATCATGCACGCATCACAACCGTAGAGCTCGGTGTGCAGTTGAAGATGAGCGCTGATGCAGTGAGCAAAAGAATTCAGAAACTCCAAGCAGCAGGCGTCATCCGCCACTATAATATTGTGCCGAATGAAACCGTGTATCCCTATCTGCATTACAAAATTTTGATGGGCCTCAAGAATCTCTCTGAGAAGCGGGAAAAAGAGTTAATGGAGTATTGCAGAGTCCAGCCGAATATGGTGTACATTGTTAAGGCGCTCGGACCCTGGGAGTTTGAGATTGACATGGAAGTAGAAAGCGCACAGCAATTGCGGGAGATTATGATGGATTTGAAAACAAAGTTTAAGGATATCATCAAGGATTATTCTTCTTTGCATATTTACCAGGTGCACAAATATAATTTCTGTCCGAGTGAGCAAAAAAACTAAANNCTCACTTGCCTATCTTTGTCTTTCAACACATGCACCATTCCTGCATACAGCACCTGTCGCCGCACAATTTGGATAATAATAGCTCAGGATATTGCTCTCGCAGAAGTATTCTACAAGGTATTGGGAATTAATGCAGGTATCCATTAATCTAAATGCTATGCCGTCACTATAGGCTCCGGTTGCAGTTCCTCTTAGGGTATGATCATTACTGTTTCCACTTAACCTAATAAGGTCAGAGTCTGCGCATGATCTTGAAGCAAAAACTGTTGTGTCCTCCCTTGTGTCGCACACATCTCCAACACCATCCCTATCTGCATCTTGCTGGTTCTGGTTTGCATTGTTTCGGCAGTTGTCACTTGCATCAGGCACACCATCTCTGTCTGTGTCAGGAGAAGGAGGTGCATCTGCTTGTCTTTGTTGAGCTGGCACATTGACCCACTGAGCACAGTCGCTATCATCAATATTGGCTTCGCCGTCACGATCTCTATCAACAAACCAACCTCGAGGAGAGCGAGCGCAAACCTTTTCAGGATTAGCCCCCATACATTCTGCAGTACTTGCGTATGCTGAAGTACAGGATCCTCCTGTTTCGGGCTGACCATCCGGACAACCAATCGCTCTGCCCCAGAAGGCTCTGCAATCTTGGTCAAAACAACCAATCGTTTGGTCACTATCCTTATCGTGCTTGTAAAGCCATTCTCCAGCGCCGGTCTCGAAATGAACACAAGGTCCTCTGGTTTGTTGCTGACATTCCTCAGTACTTCCATAGGATTCAACACACGACGTTCGATCTTCAACAGATGGAGAAGCTACTGCCTGGTACTGCGCGTTGTTAGCAGGAGCAGGTGGTGCAGGTCTTCTACATATCCTGTTCACACATTCTAAACCCGGATCACATTCACCGGCAACACAATAACCACCCAGTGTTGAAGCCGCGCCAATACAACGATCCCGAACACAGGTACTACTTACACACTGACCCGTATTCTCACAAGGACCGCCAGCAGGAATCTTCGAAGCACAGGTAAATCGTTCACCGCGCGTAAAGTTTCGATAGAACCAGTCGTACATATCAGTGGGAGCATTACGATTATAAGGAACACGCTGACGACAGGTCAAACCTGCACCGCAGGTATTATCCTTTGCATTCTTACAGGCACGCCCTTCCCGCGCATCAACCCATGCTTGATCATTCACAGGATTTCCAGAAATATCAGAAAGACCTGGCTGGCTGGATTGATCAGGAAGCGCCATGAACATCGCAACCAATGCTGCAATTGCGACAACTGCGGTGATCATCGTACCATGACGATGCGAAGAACTTGAAGAACTCGAACTTCTCGTCTCACGTGCCACTACCATCACCTCATTTTTATCTATTCCATATTTTGGCGAAGGGGGTTTTTAAATTTTGTGCAAAAATAGCATATCGCGAGATTGAAATTTCAAGACTATAGGAAATAACATTAATATTCGAATAAACTATTCTTGTAATGTTATTTCCTAATAAGCAAATCACTTTCCACAGGAACAAATGTCCGATTATTAAAGTGATTTGCTATAACTTTAAAAACCACAAACACTCCGAGATCTATTGATCCTCTATGCTCTTCGACAATCCGCTCGGCTGGTATTCGTTTATTGCAGTGGGTGTGCTCGTTATCAGCTATCTCATCAAACCCAAACCATTAGACATTAAAATTCCCAGTGTACGATTTCTCATGCATGAAAAAGGAACACGGCAGAAAAGCACGTTCTTTCAGCGGTTTATCACCAATCTCCTTTTTCTCCTTCAGCTCCTTGCCCTCGGTGCGTTGGCATTCGCAACAACACTTCCCATCATCAGCATGACGTATGATTCAACAGGAGAACACACTGTCATTGTTCTTGATGTCTCGAATTCCATGAATACTGAAGTGAGCGCAGGACAAACACGGTTGGACAAAGCAAAAAATATTGCAGAAAATAATCTCAAAGGGCAGGTGAGCATTATTCTTGCAGAAACCGTCCCTCTGCTGGTGCTCGAGGATGAATCAACCTCCCAAGCAAAATCAGTCCTTGCTCAGCTCACACCCAAGCATACTTCAACCAATATCGGTGATGCCATGATTCTTGCAGGCGATCTTCTTTCAGCAAAAGGAGACAACAATAAGGCCAGCGGAAGGATTCTTGTTATCAGCGACTTTGTCTGGACTGACGGAGCTGATCCTGAAGTCATGAAACAGGTGCTTGAAGCGCGAGGCATGGTGGTTGATTTTGTAAACATTGGAAAAGCAAAAGAGAATGTGGGATTTGTTGATTTTAAAATTGATACGACAGAAACAACCGTATTTCTCAAAAATTATGGCAGGGAGAAAACCGTTTCCCTCCTCCTCAAAAATGAGATGGAAGGACAAAAAACAATCACGCGGACTCTGCTTGAAGAGGGAATTGAACCGATTACGTTTCCAACGATGGGAGGCATCACGCGTCTTGAACTGAAGGATGATGACGCATTAACCGACGACAACGCGGTGTACTTGAGCAATCCTAAAAAAACAAAAATCAGAATTTTAATGATGACCAACAAGCCGAATAAGTTTATGGTCAACGCACTCACAGCGCTGGGCGATACAGAAGTGACGGTGGCAGAACCTCCCATTGTTCCTGATATTGATAGCGGAAGCGAAGAAGGCGAGGGATTTGATATTATTATTTATAGTGAAGTTGATCATAAAAAGATTCTGCCAGGAACGATGAAGGAGATCAAACAAGCAGTTGAACAAGGAACTCCGTTCATTGTGACATTCCAAGAATCCCTCAATCAAATTGATTTTGACGGCTTGCTTGCAATCAGCCCGGATATTGTTCACGAAGGTGCAGGCGTCAAAACCGTGATTCAAAATCAGTTTACCAAAGATGTTGATTTTGGGACAACCGAGAAATACTACAAAGCCAAAGCAG
>DUFX01000055.1:6333-13021 GCA_013331695.1 Candidatus Woesearchaeota archaeon | reverse complement strand
TTTTTTAGGATTTTTGAAAATTGAGATTATCCATCAATCCCACCCTGCCCTTTACATCCAGTTCTTCGCAACCTTTATAAACATCTCCTGCTTTCTTAGATCCTATGGCGGCAGCTCAATTTGTGATGGTGATTGTCAACGCAGTCATCGGACTCTTTTTGGGAGCGTTTTTGTTGTGGATTGCAACAAAAATCTCAAAGCCATCAGATGCCACATTCAAGACCGCATTTCTCTGCAACGCAATACTGATCGGTATTCAGTTTGTGTTTGGATTGATCAGTGCTTTCTTGGGTGCTACAGCAATAACCGCAGTCGCGATTGTGTCAGGGATCTCGTTCCTCGTACAGCTCGTTGCTAGTATTTTCCTTGTGAAGTCTTTTTACAAGGAAGCCTGGGGAAAGACCATGCTCACATGGGTGCTTTGGTTGGTATTCACCCTTATCGTCGGCTTTATTGTGGGATTGATCATCGTTGCAGTATTCGCTGTGATTGGCATCAACCCGATGGCGTAAATATTTTTCATTCTCTCTTCTTTTTTCTTCTTTTCTTCGTAAGATTTAAATAATATCTCTCGTGCAAGGATACCGTCATGAAAAAAACAAAAACTGCAAAAATGAAACCAACAAAAACAAAACAAGTAACCCCTGTCAAATACCTCGTTACCAGTGCGCTTCCCTATGTCAACAATGTTCCGCATCTTGGAAACATCATCGGTTGTGTACTCAGCGCTGATGTTTTTGCACGCTACTTGCGTTCACGAAAACGCGACGTGCTGTACATCTGTGCAACGGATGAATATGGCACGACCACTGAAGCCAAGGCGCATGAGGAAGGCCTTACTCCTCGGCAGGTCTGCGACAAATATCATGCCATCCACAAACAAGTCTACGATTGGTTCGGAATTTCATTTGACCACTTTGGAAGAACCTCGCACCCGTCCCAGACTGAAATTACCCAAGGCATTTTTCTGAGCCTTTACAAAAATGGATGTATCAACGAGCATGATGTCGAGCAGTCGTATTGCAGAACATGCGACAAGTTTCTTGCTGATAGATTTATCGAAGGAACCTGTCCGCACTGTAAATACCAGCAGGCGAGGGGAGATCAATGCGAGCACTGCGGAAAACTTCTTAATCCGCTTGAGCTTGTTGAGTCGCGATGCAAAATCTGCGGTTCTCCTCCTGAAGTCAAGAAAAGCAGACACCTCTTCCTCAATTTGCCGAAACTTGAACCTGAGCTCAAAGCATGGTTCAGCAAAGCGTCGCAGGAAGGCGAATGGCCTGAGAATGCAAAGCAATTTACTGAAGCCTGGTTTAAAGAAGGCTTGAAAGAGCGATGCATCACCCGTGATTTGAAATGGGGCGTCCCTGTTCCGCTCAGAGGTTTTGAAAACAAGGTGTTTTACGTCTGGTTTGATGCTCCGATCGGGTATATTTCCGCAACAAAACAATGCACCGACGCTTCTCCTGTATTTGGAGACTGGAAAGACTGGTGGTTGCCTTCATTGCCTTCAAACAAAAAAGTGCTGTACTACGAATTTATGGCAAAAGATAATATTCCGTTTCACACGATTTTATTTCCTTCCTCGCTTATCGGAACGCGAGAAGTATGGACGTTGCCCCACCACATCTCGTCAGTCGAATATCTCAATTATGAAGATGGAAAATTCTCTAAAAGCAAAGGAACCGGTGTTTTTGGAGACCATGCAATTGATTCCGGTATTCCTCCTGATATCTGGCGTTTTTATCTCTTGATCAACCGGCCTGAACAGGCAGATACGTTGTTTCATTGGAAGGATTTTCAAAATAAAATCAATACTGAACTCCTTGCAAATCTTGGAAATTTTGTGAATCGAACATTGGTGTTTTGCCATAAACATTATGGCGGAAAAGTTCCCAACGTATCAAAAGCGAAGCTCACGGGTGAAGATAAAGCATTTTTTGGACGCATCGAAAATCTTGGATGCGGCATTACCGGATTTTTTGAACGCGTCAAAATCAAAGATGCACTCAAGCTGGTCATGGAAATTTCTCATCAAGGAAATCAATATTTCCAGAATCAGGAGCCATGGAGGCTTGTGAAAGGAACTCCGGAAGAACAAGCGCACGGTGCAGTTGTTGTAGGCATCTGCGTGAATCTTGCCAGAACACTTGCCGTGCTTATTGAACCGTATCTTCCATTTACTGCAAAAGAGATTTTCCGCCAGCTGAATCTTGAATATGACAAACTCCCTCTTGCTCAGCGCGAGAAGCTTGTTGCTTGGGATCATGCATCTGATTTGCTTGTTCCTGAAGGTCATCAGATCAACACTCCCAATCCTTTGTTTCAAAGACTTGAGGATGTACAAATCGCGGTTCTTCGCGACCGGTTCAGGGGAAAATCAACATCCCCTTTATCAACACGCACTGCAGCCGCTCCTGATAAAGCCGAATTGATCACGCTTGGACAGCTTGAACTCTTCAAAAAACTCGATCTTCGTGTTGCAAAAATTATTGACGTCAAAAAGCATCCGAATGCGGACAATCTGTTGATTGAGAAAATTCTTCTGGGAAGCGGACAACCGCAAGAGCAACGGCAGATTGTTTCGGGTATTGCTGAGCATTATCCGGATCTGCGCGAACTTGTCGGCAAACAGGTTGTGGTCGTTGCAAACTTGAAGCCTGTGAAATTACGGGGCGAGCTGAGCCAAGGCATGCTTCTGGTCTGCGTTGAAGCCGGTGTTGACAGCGTTTTAGAGGCGCCTGGAAATTCGGGAGATCAGCTCTTTTTTGATAAACCGTTTGGAGCACCCAAAGAAATTATGATTGATGATTTTGAAAAAGTGAGAATGATTGTTAAAAATAACCGCGTGTATGTGGAAGGAGGAAACCTTCCTTTGCGTTCTTCCTCGGGTGAAGTTGCTTCGGTCTTGGCGAGCGGAAGAGTTGCATAACTAATTTTCGAATGTTGGTTCTTTCATGAATTCTATAATCTCTTGTGTATGAAGCACGAGTATTCCTTTTATTTTTTTGAGTGCTTTATCATCTGACCATAATAAACTATCGGGATGGGCAAGAACACAGGCAACAAAGAGAATATCATTGATATCAACATCCTTAACAAGTGTTAATGCTTCTTCTTTATAAGGTAATGCTCGTTCGTTTGGAATAATGACCACTTTTTTGAGAAGAAGAACTAGCAACTTTTCAAATTCAGTTTCATACATTTTTGATTTTGTTAATAACCCTTCTTTGTATTTCTCTAATTCTGTAAAAATATATTCTGGAAAAAGAAAAGTTCCCCCATACTCCAGGATCAATCTTCTTGTTGTCGAATCTTTAATGAGCGCAGAGAATAAAATATTGGAATCTATCACTATCTTCATGCAAGGAACCTCTTCGTTGCCGAAGCTTTGATTTTGTTGCTGAACTCTTCCACATCTTTTTTAGTTAATTTGCTTTTTTGAGCAAGATGCTCAGCTAAGTGCAGAGCTTCTAATCTTTCTACAATTGCTTTTCTGGCTACTTCGCTCCAGCGTACTTCTGAAAAGTGTTTCATCTCTTTATGGATCTGCTCAGGTATAGCGAGGGTTATGTTGCCCATAGGATCACCTTCCACATAAATATGTGGTAACACGTATATAAAGGTTTCGGTGAGAAGACCTTGTTTCTTGAGACAGAATTTAAAAACAATCTTTATAAACTTCTTTTTCTGATGGTGTGGATTGTCTATGAACCCACGCCATCATCACAAACTACAAATCTTGAAATCCCAAGCACATCAAGAAACCTATCGAAGCCACGGCATTGAGTGGCTGATGGGCTACACGTTTCTGATCGGTCTTCTGCTTCTGCTTAATGTCATTGCTTCGTTTCTTTTAAAAAATAAACTCTTTGTTCACTATCCTGCTTTGCGTTTAGTTGAAGTCCTGCTTGTTGTTTGGCTGGGTTTTGTTTTGTACGGTCTTGAAAAAAGAAAAATCTGGGTCTACAAGCTTGCGCTCAGCTGGTATGTGATGGGCACAGCATACTTGATCGTCTTGTTCCAAGTGATTCAAAGCGCACAGCTGAAAGTATTCTTCCCGCTGTTGTTGGTGTTCTTTGTATTCTTGATTGGTATGCAGGGACTCTGTTGCTGGTATGTCTATCAAAAAAAGCCGTATTTTTTGAATCCGTTTGTGAAAGGCCATGTGACAACAACCGATCGTCTCTTTATTGTAACGCTGCTTCTGCTGTTTGTGTTGATGGTCTCCATGCTTATTACGATTTGGAGATGGGGCTAATTTGCTTCCATGATGCTTCCACGATTCCTTTCTTTTCCGTTTTCTCTTCCACAAACTTTATAAATGCAAAAACGAATTTTTGGCTTTAAGGATATTTAAAGGGGTTATGGGTAGTCGCATTTATCATTATGTTTATTGTCCTACCCAAATTTGATTCAAAAACGTGCTATGAATGTATCCTGAAAAAAAGAGGGCTCAGGTAACTTTTTTCATCGTTCTAGGTATTATCCTCTTGATCATTCTAGGGCTCTTCTTCTACTTTCGCGGCCAGCAGACTACTGAGGCAGTCGAAGCTCAAGTGCAGCAGGCGATGCGTGAAGTTCCTGTCGTCGTCCAGCCTGTAAAAAATTATGTTGAGCAATGCTTGCAGACCGTTGGCCGCGAGGGTCTTGAAAAACTTGCGTTCCATGGTGGTTTTCTTGCGCTGACTGCTGATGATCCTGAGTTTGTCCGCGCTGGATTTTTTCAATCGCTAGAAGTCGATATTACCGGATTGAGACCCACTGAAGCAGACGCATTCAAAGTGCGTGAAGGGTGGTTTGTTCCGTACTGGCATCATCTCAGCACGAAAAATGATGGTTCAGAAGGTGTGGCCTTCAGCAGTCATGTTCCGCTCTTAGATATGCAAACCGATGCGAAGGAATTCCATTCAAGATCTGCTTTCCCATCCATCCAGCGTCAAATGGAAGCGTATGTGGCAGCAAAGCTTCCTGATTGTTTGAACAACTTTACGCTTTTTGAACAACAAGGGATGGATATTGAAATCACAGGCGAACCACATGTTTCAGTGAGCATTCCAAGAAAAGGCGTGGTGCTTCTCCTCACACTTCCGCTCCGCATCAAAGCAGAAGAAGGAACTCAAAATCTTAATCAGTTTAGAACCGAACTTGATGTGAATCTTCGCGATCTCTACGAGTATGTGCTTGACATTTTTGAGGTGATGTATCGCTCTCAGTCCATGGACCAGGTTGTGCGCAATGTCGTTTCTGGCTATGGAAGTTTAGAAGGTGATATTCCGCCCATGTATGCAGACGAAATTGGTTTTGCTCCCCGTATGTGGGTGCAGTCAAGCGTTGAAGAAAAGCTTAAAGAACTCTTTGAAGCCAATATCAAAAAATTGCGCGTGATGGGTTCTTTGGGTGAGGAGTATGACTCCAACCAGATCTTTCAAGAATTTGGCGATTTGATCCGCGCAGGACAGCTTACAAATTTGTATACTCTCAGACCCACACTCATTCGCAGCGGGTATGATGTTTCATTTACTTATTCCCAAGACTGGCCCTTGTATCTTTTTGTTGCACCAGGCGGAGTGATTAGCAGTACGGATAGCGGAGTAGGCATAGGCCTTCTTTCTTTTTTGGGTTTTCAGCGCTACCAGCTTCCCTTCGATGTTTCGCTTCCTGTTCTTGTTGAAGTGACAGATCCTACTGCATTCCGTGGCGAAGGGTTTACGCTTTTTTTTGGTATGGAAGGAAACATGAGAAATAACGAAATCATTCAAGAAGGTCAAGAAGAAGCGCGATCCAGGATACGGCTTCCTCCTTCTGACACCGGAGAAGTCCATCTGTGTGATATGGACCAGCGCAATTCGGGAGATATTACCATTGAAGTTGTCGGAAGCGACGGAAGGCCCGTTGACAACGCAGCAATCTCTTTTATCTCAAGCACCAAGTGCCCGATTGCAAACACGAAGATCGAAAACCGAAAGAGCATCTTTGCAGGAAAACTTCCGATCGGCATCGGAGGCATTGAAGTCAATCACCCTGATTACTTGACGACCAAAGTTCCCTTTACAACGAAACTGCATGAACCTGATTCCACCAAGATTATCGTGCCCAAATTTGTCGATACGGTTGTAAGCGCAAAGAAATATCTGTTGAAAAAACGTTCGAATATCCCCCTTGATATTGATGACTACGATAAAGATGAAGATCTTGATGAAGTCTTTGACATCAACTACATCCGCAATCCGGTTCTTCCTGCTGAACAGCAGTGGATTTTTAATCGTGCATCCCTCCATGAACTGCGACCCCAAGAACGTTTGATCATCAATGCTGAGCGTATGAAAGACAGCCCACTTGATCCTGACTATCAAACCCTTGCCATTATCCAAGGTGATGGAAAAGCCAACATGAGGCTGGTTCCAGGAACCTACAAATTAACGATGACACTTATGTATAATGCCCCGTACACGATTCCCACATGCCCTGAATGTATCTGTAAATCCGTGGATGATACCTTCCTGATCGGGGGCGATTGTGAACGTTGGTCAGATCTTGAAGGCAAGGAACTGGATACGGTCGCAGAATCCAGCATTGTTATTCAGCATACCTTCGGTGATGAAATTTATGAAGACGGAACGATTATGTTCAGAACCATTGCAGCGGATTTCCCTGGAGTTCCTGAACAGCGCAGAATGCTGAAGGA
>DUFX01000055.1:0-6306 GCA_013331695.1 Candidatus Woesearchaeota archaeon | reverse complement strand
CTTTAGAAAAGCAAGCGATGTAACAAAAGCAAAAGTAGTCATTTCCTCAGGTCTCGGCGGAGCGGGTTTGCGTGCAACCGATGTGGAAATCATGCAGACCGGAACGGATGTGCGCGAGAAATTTGATCGGTGCAGATTTGCACAGGGAAAATATGAATGTATCTATCAAAATGAAGAATTTGAGGTTGATGACGAATCTATCAGCTACTGCGTGAATGCGCGTGAGAACGGTATTTTTCCACGGACATGCGAAGAAGCTCCTGCACAGCATCCAGGAACAAGAAAGGATCTTGTTGTGCGTGTTGATGCATCGGGTCCGACATTTACCCAACATATCCTCAGTAAAACTGCAATTAAAGAAAGCGAACAAGTTACGCTTCAATTCTCCGGCTATGACAGCCTCTTTGGCGAGGATAATGAAGTATGTGCAGGCACCAAACAAGTGGACATCCACAAAAATGGGTTGCTGTTCAAAACCATTACTGCTCAAGAATTGCAGGAACAGAACTGCAGATTCTCACATACCACTGCTTTGCAGTCTGCTGATATTGACACCGGCATGAACCGCTTCTGCCTCTTTGCTTCTGACAAATTCAACAATATTGAAGATGAAGATACCTGTGTTGAACTCAGCAAGAGCGATCTTCCTCCTCAAGTTGAAGGCTTTCAACTGTTGAATCCTGCAGGACAGCCGATCAGTTTTGTACGGCAAGGAGGATTTTCTGTCAAGATTTCCTTTGTTGCAGTAACTGCCTTCCATCCCTTGAAACGTGCGGTGCTTGATTTGCGTACGATCGGAGGACAACAAAATCTGGAACTGCGTGGTCCGCAATGCGTAGAACAACTCGGTGAAGTTGACCCTGCTAATCGTGATTATGCACAACGACGATTCGAATGTACTGCTGATGTGCAATTACAAGCAGGACAATCCTTGCAACCAACGGTTGCCATGATCTTGGAAGATGTTGCAGGGAATACCGGATCGTTTCAACAACAACTTGCTCTTCAGTTGGATGTCAATGCTCCGAGACTGGTTGGTATCGAAACACCCTATCGGTTTGGGAGTTCTGGAGACTATTATCTTGCAAATGGAGAACAAACCTTAACTGNNGAATATCGTTGCAGTACTCCTTTCCAAGTTGCGGTTCCTGAAGGACAAGAACAAGATTTCCGGATTAGCATCCAGGGAAGTGATCTTGCAGGAACTCCGGTGAATGGAGAGATCTTTACACTTCTGGTTGATGCCGAACGACCGGTCGTTGTTGCGGTGCTTCTGATTCCGCAGACAGATGTTGATGCACAGCAACCCCAACAAGCACTGGTTACTGGACAACCAGTCATTGTTTCTGCATTGATCGAAGAAAAATTCGCAATGCCAGGCCAACCTGCTGTTGTCGGCTCTGAATTTGGAACCTTAGAACCCCAAGCGTGTGCGATTGTCATAGAACCTGACCAATCAGGCAGTTTGAATACCATCAGAATCTGGAGATGCGACTGGATTGTTGATTCAGTCTATTCCTTGCAGGCAGGTCAGTTTGCAAAAGCTAACTTTGCAGAATTAAAGGATCTTGCTGAAAATCTTGCACAGGTTGGCGGTGCTCTTCATCAAGCAGGTGTTCAAGATATTGATGGAGTTGATAAATTCCTTTTTGTTCCTCCTGATCAAGAGATACAGATCATCTCTGAAACGGTTGATGCGATCCTTGCTCAGGTTCCTGAAGCAGTTCCTATTCTCGGAACGACCACCGATGTTCCAACGAATTGGCGGGTTGTTGGCGGCGATCAACCCCTCAAATCTATTCCTGAACTCATTGATGCGAAAACCGTTGAAGTGAGCTCGTACAGCGTTTTGTATCCCTTCACCTTGACCACCGATGATCCGGTGCAGTTAGCTGGCATTCGTTTTATCGGCTGTGGAGGAGAGGACTTTGAAAACTATGTGGATAGCGAGCGTACGCGTTTAATTGGTTTGCGCGCACTTGCCGCTGCACGGGTATATAGTGGAAACCTCAAGGTCGTCTTTGAAAAAGGGCCCTTTGACCAAGCTGTAAAAAAGTTTTCTGCAGAATGTCAAGTCCAAGTGCTTTCACGCGGTGCAACATCGGCAACACGACATCTTGTTTCGAGCAAATCGCAGGCCTTGAAGTTTAACATCACCTCTTCAGTTGGCAATGTTCCTGAAATCAGCGATGCAACGTGGGAGAAAATTCGTGATCTAACCGATTCTTTGGATACCTTCTCGTTTTTAGATACGCTTAGTAATATTGTGAAGTGGTTTACGACGGTATGTGATATTGTGAATATGCTTGTGGGATTTACTTCTGTGCTCACTGCACCCTTTATGACGGCTGCTGAGATTCTTGAAGTAACGGGTGTGGGGGTTGCCGCGGCAAAAGGAATTAAGGGTATTGTTCAATCTATTAATGATTACACTGATTCTTTTCAAACGATAGTCGGCGACTTTGGATGCAACTGGGTCACCTGCAGGCCTATCAAACGTAACGAAGAATCTGTCAATCGTGGTCCCAGCATGCAGTGGTATAATATTGTCGGAGACTGGATTGGCGGAATTAATGAAGATCTGCAACGCAACGGCTACCCCAGTCATGTCTGGAATGAAGATCCTCGCCAGAGTTTGATCTTAAGTATGGCAACGCTCTGTGTCCCAGGCATTATTGAAAATGTACAAAAATGGAGAGAAATTCAATGCACGTATGTTGACTGCCTCTATGAACGTGGAAAAGAAGGATACCCTACATTCTACTGCGATAAAACACGATCCTTTGCAACGTGCAAGGCAGTATTCGGAGAGCTCTTTGCGGTGATTCCTTTTGCCAATCTCGTCAAAAAGCTCAGTAAACAACTTACTGAATTGCTTTCCAATCCTTTGACCCTCATATTTTTCGGTCTTCGTTTGGCCTGTAATCGTTTTGCTCTTTTTAATACCGCAACTTTTTTGAGTTGTAAAATTCCGCAATTAATTATGGACTTTAGTGCGATCAGCGAGCAATGGGACCAACTCACTGCAAAAGATGCAGAAGGAAATAATATTCTCTTTTCACGGCTGACCACCTTTGACCAAAGTATATGCCCTGAGATTATTGAAAAAGTGAAGAACGATCCGATGTTTGATAAACAAAGTCCTGAAGCTGAAGGAGCTCCTGGTTCAGCGGTTACTCCTCGGAATGAACAGGACGAAACTGTTCCAGGAAATGGACAGCCAGCTTCCAATCCACCTCCACCACCATCTGACAATGGCTTGTCTGAACGAAGAGACCAGGCATTGACAGGGAGTGCGGCAGAGGCTCCTGAGCAAGAACCTGAAACTCGTTCAGGTGATATGACAGCTTCCTCAGCTGGCGGATTTAGCACCAAACTGATTCATGTGAGACCGGGAACTCGTATTATTGGGACCATTACAAAAACAGATAATGCCATTCACACGTTTACCATTGATGGGCTTGTTGATATTAATTTAGATACTCCTAATCCCGTGCCTTTTGAATTTACAGCGAATCAAGAAGGAACTTTCCGCTATTATTGTAAAAATCATGCAGGTATGGAAGGACAACTTGTGGTAGAAGCATTCACATAATCATCTTAAAAAACGAACAAAAACAGAACACACAAAAACATGACAGCAAAACACAAATCCAAGAACCGCAAACTGCAATTCCAGAAATGGGATAAGAAAACCGTACTCGTGAGTTTCGTGTTCTTAGTTTTAATTACGTTGATCTCTTCATCGTTCTTTTCGAGCTCTGAAGGAGAGGGTGTGACCGGGTTTGTGGTGAAAAAGATTTCTGTTCGAGCGTTTGAGCAGCTGAAAAGCGAGGCTATTACTGCTCGGAGTAAGGCCGAATCAACAAGAAATCAAGAAGATATTATTCAAGCTATTCGACTCTATGAACAACTGATTGCTTCTGGCCGAGTAACTTCTGGGCAGATTAGAAATTATAAAGGACGCATTCAACAGTTAGACTGGCTCGAACCCTCAACGCCTTTGCATGTTTCTACGGGCGGCAGAGAAGCCCATGTTGGCCAAGCAGAGCCGGGAACTACGGGAGACATTCGTTCGGCATCTCCATCTTCAAGTGAATCGGGCACAGGTGGTGATGTTGCTCCGGTTGATTCTGTGCTTTTGCAACAGGCACAACAACGGTTAAATACAGCAAAAGAGGAAGCTCAAAAATTTGACAATTTGAGAATCAAAGTTGGAATGGGAAAAGAAGCCTTTATGGATTATTATTATGAGCGTAACGATCCTCTTACTATAGAATATAAACAGGTTCATGCGCTTTACGACCAAGCTGAGAAAAAAGATGAGGCGGAAGGATGGGGAGAGGAGTCTCCCGTTCCACCTGAACTTAAGAAAGCGCTCGACAACGTGAATGATTTTTCCAGAATTCGAAAACAATACCGGGAGGAAAAAGCTTCGGGGCAGATATCCCCTCTTGTTCAAGCGGAATACAATAAACTTCGGGAGAAGTACCCTTTTGACGACGCAAAATATGAAGCTGATTTTGACGAAGCAAAAAAAGCGTTTGATGCACAAACAAATGCAGAAAATATTTTCAATCGTCTTCAAAAAGAAGAAACCGTCGAGAAACAGTATCAACAGGCTATTACCACCTATCGTACAGCGCAAACTAGTGAGGATCCTGAGCAGCAAACCCTTCTTCTTGCACAGGCTGCTCGCGATTTAAAACTTGTTGAAAGATATTATACCGAGGAAGGAAATGCTGAAACCGCAAAAAAAATTCAAGACGAACTGGATAATCTGCTTTGGAGAGTTATATCCACACCCACGCGCGTACCTGTTGATCCTGCGACCTTCACAGACTCCGCACAAAGACAAAGCGCGGAAATGCTAAATGGTGCTATCAATGAGTATGGAGAAAAACAAACTGCATTGTCCGAAGCAGAACAAGCAGAGAGTCAGTGTTGGTTCTTTTGTGGTGAAGAAGAAAAGGCACGTGCACAAGCAGAAGCAGATGTAGACCGGGCAGGAAATACGCTTCGATTCCAACAATTGCAATTCAGACTTGAAACTGCACCTTCTGCTATTGCAGAAGCACCACCATCTCCGAAACCTGAAACAGGGGGAAGTCTCGCATATCAAGTTACCGAATTACGTTCTCAAGCACGATCAGTTGTTGATCCTGCAGAGAAAAGACGTTTGCTTGAACAAGCTGCAACTTTAGCTGTTGAGTCTGCAAAAAAATACCAAGAAGAAGATAATCTTATCGGTGCATCTGGCGTACTTCGTCTTGGGAGACAAAGTATTGAGGAAGCAGCTGATCTTACTGCTGTGCCATCTGTTCCACCTGTTGCTGAAGCACCACCTGTTCCAGCACCTCCTGTTGTAGTTCCTAAAAATGCTATTTCTGCTGAAGATCGAAGTCCAGTCACTGCACTTCAAAATTGTAGAGAACTCAATATTGTAGAAAGCTGTGAAGTTAAAGATATTGGTGGAAGAAAATATGCAGTACCTACAGCTCAGGCCGAAGCATTCAAACAAAGACAAGATGCGGCCACCGAACGTGCAACTCAACTTGCATCTCTTGCTGAAGGTTGGACAACCGGAAGTGAAGAAGGGGAAATTGCAGATTTAGTTCGTGGTGTGAGTGATGAAGATCTTCCTTTGCTTAACCAGAAATTTAATGAAGCGACGGGGCAAGAATTGGACGATGTTTTAAAAGACGAACTTGGTGATGAGGTGTATGCGTCTTTGAGAGGAACTCCTGCGCCTGCTCCGACTCCTCCTGAACCTGCACCACCTCCTGAACGAAATGCTCTTCAAATAACAAAACCCGATGGCGGTGGAACGTTTGAATTGGATTGTACAAAGCATCCAGACCAATGTCAGAAGCTCCGTACTATTAGTGAGCGTTTAGCAACTGCAATCGTACGTGAGCGACCGAAGATATTAGGAGAACTACGAATAGCAAAACTCGAAGCACATAATCTTGTTTCGCCTCCACCTGCAGGCGAAGCACCTTTGGCTGCTGCTCCGTCAGCATCTGAACCAAGTTCGGCGTCTGCTCCCCTTATAGAACCTCTTCATGCAGTGGCAACATATGGCATTCAAAGAGCAATTCTTGATGATACCAATTATGCAATTATTGTGAGCGAACTCTCAGACGGAACTCAACTTACTGCCATATTTGATGATCAAGGAAAACGAATAGGGTACCAGAAACCCGATGGAAACTTTGTTCGTGGAGAACCTGAAGGTGGCTGGCCCGACGCTATTGCTGATACAATTAGTTTGCAATCTGCTAGTTTGCAATCTGTTACCCGGAG
>DUFX01000056.1 GCA_013331695.1 Candidatus Woesearchaeota archaeon | reverse complement strand
GCAGGATAAAGTCGAGGCGAAGGCGATCCGGTCTTATTTTGGCACAAGGAGCAGCCAAATTCCAATCTCCGCAATAAAATCGAATGTGGGGGAGTCGTATGGCGCTTCAGGCGCAGCACAGTTCNNATTGGTAATTCATAGAATAAAGATGAAAATAAATGTTAGACATTAAAAAATGAGCAAATCTATTATCAAACGCCATCTAAGTGAACTCATGAGTGTAATCAAATATACTCTCGATTCGAAGAAGCATCTTCCGGCATTAATTCTTATTTATAGCACAATAGATATACTATCTTGGCTTAATCGACCGGCATCAAAACCAGATGTTACTAAAACCGATTTCATTTCTTGGGTAGATCAGTACTTGTTGCCCGGTTCAACTCTCATGTGTTCCTCCGTAGACTTATATGCTGCTCGATGTGGTATAGTCCATTCTTATCAGGCTGAATCAAAGATTAGCCGTGAAGGAAAAGCTAAACAAATATGGTACGCATGGGGAAAAGGGGATGTTACTCGCTTGATGACAAAAATACATCAGGCAAAGTTAAATGGAATTGCAGTGGCTGTGCACGTAGAAGAACTTTTCAAAGCCCTTGAGCAAGGTATCTCCAATTTTCTATCATCGATAGATGCTGCCCCCGCACATGCTAAGATAGTTTACGAGAGGGCAGAAAAGAAATTCTTCTCCAATATTCCTCATGAAATGCTATGAAATATTATAAATGTCTAACAAGTCATTGGAGTTAACGAGTACCATAATACGCTGTTTGGGTTTTGCAGTGACTTATGATTTTCAAATTATTTTTTAAGCATGTTGATGTTAAGCAGTGGTACTCGTCACTCAATTCTGCGTTGGGCAGCAAGTAGCGTAGGGAACCGTATATGAAGAAGCCCAAGAACCTTAGAACGGCATTCGCTGTTTACTCAATCCAGGATTGCATCGGAGAGGGCGGTAGTGGCCTTGTGTACCGCGCTGTGGACGACGCGGATGCTACTGTTGCCATCAAGATACTTGATTCGAAGAAAGCGACTCGCGATAAGTTAAAGCGATTTGAGAATGAATATAGATTTTGCGCCAGGAACAAACACCCGAATATCATCGTAGTCTTGGACTATGGCCTCACCGATGGTGGTGACCCATTTTTTGTAATGCCTTTGTACGATCATTCATTGAGACAAATGGTTGGCAAGGTCGAAGCGAAGGTCGCATTTGAGCTATTTACAAAGCTACTAGATGGCGTAGAGGCAGCACATAAGTTAGGAGTGATCCACAGAGACATAAAGCCGGAGAATATTCTGATTGGTAATGGTGGAAAAAATCTCGTCGTCGCGGACTTTGGTATCGCCAGATTTGAAGAAGAAGAATTGTATACGGCTGTAGAAACCAAAGACGGCTCCCGGCTAGCCAATTTTCAGTACGCGGCACCTGAACAGCGGACGAGAGGCAAGAATATCGACCACAGAGCAGACATCTACACCTTAGGGCTCGTCCTTAACGAACTATTCACTTCTGAACTGGCTCACGGCACAAACTTTAAGACGATCAAGTCAGTCTCTCCGGAATATGAATACCTGGACTTGATCGTAGACAAGATGTTGCAACAAGACCCCGTCTACCGATATCAAAGCGTCGACGAGATCAAGAAGGAGTTGATAGCGAGAGGTGAAGAACACATAGCCAGGCAAAAGGTTGATCGCTTAAAGAGTACTGTAATTGCAACAACTGAGGTTGATGATCCACTCATTGACGATCCAATGAGGATCGTAGGCATTGACTGGAATAATGGTGTGCTGAATATACGACTAAATCACTCCATCAATCAGAACTGGATCTGGGCAATTAACAACATGGGCGGTTATTCATCGCTCATGGGCAAAGGACCAGAAATTTTTCAGTACTCGGGAAATGAAGCGCGTATTTCAGCTAGCGCAAATCAAACGCAAGCAGTACTCGACCATTTCAAGCAGTGGATCCCCAGAGCGAACCGAGTTTATGAGGACAAAATTCAACAAGACCGCGAGTTGGCAGAACGCAAGGAGCGCGAACAATTGAAGCAGCGAATCCAGAAAGAGGAAGAACGCGCGAACGTCCTAAAGAATCTCAAATTCTAGTTAGTTGCCCAACAATCGCTTGGAGGCGGATGCGGTGATACGGCACACCGTTCCCTGTTGTATTCGTGCCCCGCGCCGCTCAAGCGGCCGTTGTGCAAATTAATAAAACATGACCAAAAAAGAATTTCTCGCTTTCATAAGCAACGGTAAGGAAGATGTCCTGCAGCAGTTGCTTTATTTACTTGGGTATCTAGGGTTTACATGGTTAACACCATTAACTTAAGAAACACAAAGAACTCAGAAACTACATGTGCTTATTTCCTGTTTAACTGCGGCAGGTTGTTTGTTTGGAAATGGTCAACGTACAGAAAGATGTATTCGCGCACGTAGGTGCGCAGATCCCACTTGGGATCGTGGTTTCGTTCAAATTCTTCAAGTAAATCCGCTGCC
>DUFX01000050.1 GCA_013331695.1 Candidatus Woesearchaeota archaeon | reverse complement strand
ATGGCATTAGTGTGGTAGGTGAAATCGATAGCAAGCTGGTGTTTGATTTTTTCTTTAATAGAGGCAGGATACGCTTTCCATTCCTTCTTGAATCCTGACTGTATTTTTTCAAAAAGCTGAAAAAGATGCTGGTCGTTGATTTCCTCGAGAAAATGTAATTTGACGAGTTCGATATTTTGGGGGATGTCCTTGCCGAGGTATTTTTCTTTGGTGATGACCTGCGGACCTTTGCGAAAAGAATGTTTGAGGTAATAATAGTCTTGGTTTCCGATACGACGTTGAGTGATTTCCATGCTAAACATTACACTTACAGATTATATAAATATTGTGTTTTTTAACAAAGTGTAAGTGTAAGGTTATCTTGTTTTTGTCTGGTTCCCCACTCCCACCCCTTAACCAAGAAAAAAGACACCGCTTCACAAGTTTATAACTGTACCATGCTTAGGGTTTAGCACAGCTCAGCAACACCACAACAAACTTTTTATATAAGGAACGAGAGAAGAGAACCAACACAAAATAATAACACAAAGGGATAGGTGATCTGATGAAACTCTTCGCANNCTTCTTTTTTTTGCTTTTGGAGCCATTGTCTTCATCAAAGCAAGAGGACTTGATGTTCCGTATGTAACCCAGATTCCTGATAACATTCTGCTATGGGCAACTGCTGTGGGAAGCGCAGTCGGTGGATTGTACATGATCTACAAGAGCCTGACAAAAAGAAAGTTGTATGTTGGGCAGTAGATTAAGATACTTAAGATAAGAGTTCTGCAAAAGGAATTGCATCGAGTGTGCGATAGACGTAAGTGAGATGCTTTTTTATATCAGCTATAAATTCAGATCTTTGTCTTCCCGGGTTATCATAAGCTGTTTGTTGCGATAGAACACGTCCAGCATTTTTAAGCATAACGCTACCGGTTTCGTTGCCGTCATAATAACGTTGCGGTTCTATAACAATCAAGTATTGTCCTTTTTGAGGTTCTAGATTATAGGCCTTTGCACTTGCTGTAAGGTTCACACACTGTGAAACAAACTGTTGATATTCAAGCAAAGGAGTAGCAGAATCTTTCAGTTCATCAGGCAGAAGGTCTGTTAATTCAGCAACGTTTTTATTTCTTGTTTTTTCTTTCAAACCCTTAACACCAATGGAACCAACAAGTCGCATGGGATCATCACCAAGACTAGTGAATCTGAAAAGATGATGACCCATAAGAAAAAAACGACAATAATCAGGGCTAAAATCGCTCAATCTCACTTCCACTTCATACAGTTTCGCACTTTCCGCAAGATAGTTCAGTGCGTTTTCCTGCATGTCTTTTTGTTGGAGTTTAAAGTAAGAGTTTCCTGGTTTAAGTTCACATGCTCTGGCTATATCGATGAGAGCTTGTGACAACATAACTTCTCGACTAAGTGAGTAATAGCTTCCCGCCACCTTTAGAACAGCACGATCAGCAAAAGCATGAGCATGAGCAAAAGCATAAGCATGAGTTGGATCAACTTCAAGAATATCATCTAAGATTATTATCGCATTATATAGGTCTTGTTTTCTGCCTTTCTCAAATATTTTTTTCGCAGATCTCCTTCCCCATTCAAGACACATGGGATTTGCACGATATGCTTCTTGTAAGCGTTTACGAGCATCATTCAGCTGTGCATCGCTCAGATGTTCCTGCTCGAAAAGTCGTCTTACCCCTTCGTTAAAGAGTTCTTCTGCATGTGGAGATGTGTTAAAGAGTTCTTCTGAAGGTGTAGATGCGTCAGTACGTCGTCCAACTTCTCCCCGAACCGCTTCAGCAGAAAGAACATCTCGCGTTGTCAGTTCATATTCAGCAGGCGCATTTTCACCTGCAGCTCCGCCAAAATGTCCATCAGCCATGTCAGCTGGAACACGATGTTCAGTATCAAAGGTAACGCCATGTCCTAAACCCCTTGCATTTCTTGCAAGTGCATCATCGAGTGTTTCGGGTGTTGGTTCTCCTTCTCGACGAGGAACAATCATACTGCGAGTGATTTCTCTGGTTAGTTGTGGAGCTTCAGGAGTTGGAGTGAGTGTAGGAACACGATCTTCAGGGAATAATTCCTCAGCTAATGCGTCGAGTTCTTCGAGTTCTGATTCAGTGAATAATTCCTCACCTGATGCATCAAGCTCTGATCCTAATGCGGATCTAACAGGTGTGGATGGTGCAACATATGGTGGTGTTGGTGCTTCTGGTTCTCTTCTCAATCCTAAAATGTGAGGATCAATGGTTGGTCCTTTGTAATCAGGAGGAAGTTCTTCGATTTTTACAACACGTCCAAGGATAGCAAGTTGTTCGGTGCCCATGCGACTTGTTGGGGTTTGAGGCATATTGGCAACAAGGAGATGGTGATGTGTATAGATTCTCGCGTCGTTAGGTTCTAGTCCAAGATAGATGGAATCACACAAATCTCCGAGAAAGTCTGAAGTCGGTCTCGGTTTAATTCTTAAGATCGTATCAACAAGTTCTCTATACTGATAGTGTAGTTGATTTCCTTGTTCAGTGTATTGAGCAAATGGAATTTCATGTATCCCCATGTGTAAATCAACAGCACCAAGGAGATTCGCTTCCATTGCACCCAAAAAATCTCCTTCAAATCGAACACGAGAACCTTCACGAATCATCGTGTAGGTTCTTCCCGGGAAATCTCCGGAGTCTGGATTGATGTCATCAACTTCTAACGTATAACGATAGACTTTTTCTGGAGTGGCAACAGGAGATGTGGGGGCGGGAGTTAGTGCAGATTTGGTTCTTTGTAATCCCGCAAGATAGTCTTCTACGCTTCTTG
>DUFX01000035.1 GCA_013331695.1 Candidatus Woesearchaeota archaeon | reverse complement strand
GAAGAAATCCTGGTTTTTATAAAGGTGTAGTTTTAAGAATCTTTTTTGTTATGGTTCTTATTCAGTATCCTCTTCAACTCTTCCACACTTTTCATCAAACTATACCGTGTTTCTTGGTGCTTCTGTTCTAATTGTTGGAGTAACGCTTCATACTTCCTTGTTTTCTTAGGTAAGGGTTCAATCTGTTTTGCCTGTGCGAACATTTCAGCCTCTTTATCGGTCAGCGTAACCAGCAGTTTAATCTGTTGAGTATTCTGTTCGTGTTCTTTTTGTGCTTCTACTACTAAATCCTTGCCTGCAAAGATCTGATCAAGAAACGCATCCAACTCATTATCCATGGTCCAGGCAAGAACTTGTTTGGTTGTCTTGCCATCTCCAGTTTCGTCTGGCATGGTTTTAAGGATCGTCACCGGCATATCTTGTACAATACTCTTGATAAAGTAAGCAACTAAGGGATGCTCAACAACCAAAACGTCGTTTTTTTTGATGAGTGCACTGAGGCGGACGTGTTTTCTCACGCGTTTCTCAATAACCTCGCAGAAACAGCGCTCGCAGAATCCCTCAAAATAAGCCTTTTGCCTGCATTTTTGACAGTGTTCCTGTGTTTTCATGCTCTGCTGAAATTGCCATTTCTTTATAAAATCTCAGTCTCGAGCGCTGTTTCTAGCTCCCTTACAAGCTCTTTCTTCAGTTGTCGAAGAACGTTTATACTACTTATAAACCGTTTATAACCTGTTATCAACGGCTTTTAAAATATTTCTATACTCAAACAGATACATTTTCCGAAAGGCTTAAATATGAGATAGACCACTTCGGAGTGAATATAATGGGTGGTGAGTTGGGGTGTTTAGAGGCGAGGGGCGGTAGCATATCTAAACTATTTTTCACGATCTATCACCTCTTTTCCCCGGCAGGAGCTTGTTAACTCAGGTTTCTGCAGGGGTTTTTTTCCTCTCTTCCTTTTTGATACGTTAACATCATGCGCTAACATAAACCTAATCACCTCTTTTTCCCCTTCAAAGTGTTCTTCGGAATGCTTTGATGGGGTTTATTTTTNNGAGAGAAAGAGCAGAACAATCTCCTGGGGGAATTTTGCAAGTTTTGCCTTTGAAAAGAGGCCGTTGGTTCTAAAGTAAATATTGAGATTGCTCAGTTCAAGAGCATACTCTCCATACAAGAGAGGGGAAAATACATCTCCCCCATCCGGTTCGTTTTTTTGTTCTTCTTTTAACATCTGGGCATACTCGTAATAGCTGTATCCTAAAACCGGAAAGATTTTTTTTGCCTGTTGATGTGCGATGACGGCCTTTACAACCTCCAGTTTTTTTTCGAGCAGGCGTGGAAAATCCTTTTCTCGGGTAATCAATGAGGAAGCAAGAATATTCATCTGTGCTTTTGCCAAGGAGGCTTTAAACAGGCAGAGTTCATAATCTCCCTGTACTGCAAAGCCTCGCGCTTTTTCAATCTGTTTTTTTGTATTCTCCTGAAGTCCCGGTGCAAGCAGTTCAAGATACTGGTAATATTCTTCAGTCTCTGACAATTTGTTCTGGCACGACTCCTTGAGGTCTTCTTTTTCTATCAAAAACGTTTTTCCTTTTTTTCCAAAGAAGCTTGACCAGGCAATGGCGCTCTGGAAGCGTTCTGCAGAAAAAGCAAGCTTATTGAGGAGCTGCTGCTTTTCTCGATATACCTCTTGATTGGCTTGTTCAGAGGCGGCTGAGGCGGTTTCATTGGCAGTTTCATTGGCGGTTTTATGGGCAGTTTCCTTGATGCTTGTTGGCTGCTGAGCATATGGCTGCTGAACATGCTCCAGTTTCTCGCGCAGGCTTTGCTGGGCAAGAATTTCTTTGACATCAAGCATCACTTCATTCGCTTCAATAAGCCGGTCTTTGACAATCATATACGCCTGCAAGTCGGTGATCGTTTCAATCTCGTAGCCATTAATCTTATTGTTCAGCTCGACAATGTTCCCGCTGATTTCATGTTCTATCCCCTCTATGTCGCTGATGCTTGCGTTCATGTTCAGAAAGATGAGCTGTTTATACTGAACATTTGCTCCAAAACAGAAGCTTGCGCTGGAATAGTATGCTTGTTCATTGTATGCATCCTCCCCCTTCTGTGCTAAATCATGGGCAAGCGCCTGTTTTTGAAAGAGTTCTGTTTCATTGATCCTTATTTTTTCGGATCCATACAAAAGCAATTTATTCAGTGTTATCTGCAATTCGACGCTCCGTTCGCACAGATTCGTTGCAACAAACTGCATGGTATCAGTATATCCTTCATCAAGTTCTAAGGTTTCTGTTGTAAACGGTCTTCCGGTGAATGCGTACAATGCTTCTTCGATAGTTGTTACTTCTTTCACTTCGATGCCTTTGAGTTTTCCGTATTCAATAAGAGGGAGTGTGAGCGGGGGTGTGGGGGAGGCTGGCGTTGCTGATACCGGAGTCTGGGGTGCCTGAGTCTGATTTACAAGGTTTGGTTTTGGATTTGCCGTGATATTCAAACTTCCTTCACCAAACGGAACCAGAACCGTCTTCATGCCGGTTTGCGCAGCAATATCAACTTTTCCGCGCAACCCACCAACAGGACCGATCACATTTCCAGAAGTGAGTGTTCCTGTGATTGCCATCTTTTAGANNAGATTGCCATCTTTTCATTGAGTTTTCTTCCCTCGAG
Source organism: Candidatus Woesearchaeota archaeon (assembly GCA_013331695.1). Taxonomy (GTDB): domain Archaea; phylum Nanobdellota; class Nanobdellia; order Woesearchaeales; family UBA12501; genus UBA12501; species UBA12501 sp10192u. The sequence goes on along the minus strand of DUFX01000035.1, from coordinate 7,289 downwards.
CACCGAAGCAGTAAGGATAGCTGTTGCTGCGCTTGCACTCGGACCCCCCACAATAACTGAGTTTGATCGGATCATATAAAAAAAATCATAGCGGGTGCAGTCTTTTTCTGTCAGTTCGCATGCAATGTTTTTTGCCAATCGTGTTGACATTTGCGTATCCAGTTTTGATGCAGGAAGCGTGTCAATAAAAACTCTGCCAGCTCCGGGCTTGATTTCAAGATACAAATCTGCAATGCTTCCTTGGTCTTCTTCTCCAGGAAGATCATTCACTGCAAGCAGTTTAATGTGGCCTTTTTTTGGTGCTGTGGTTGAAAGAAGTAGGATTATCACAAGAACCGTCAGTGTCACCAAGAGCGCCAGTTTTTTCATAGAACTCTGGGTTTCGACACCCATTATAAAGATTGTTGCAATCGATGAGTATAATTTATTATAGTCTCACTATCCTAGTTTTACTGTTGTTTGTCAGATCCGTACGCTCCTGTCAAGGGAACAAAACTAAAGAATCCCAGTCCTTCTTCGTTGACATTCCCTTTATTTTTGACCATTTTGATCATCTCTTGGGTGAAACCCACTCCCACCGGTGCAACAAGAATTCCTGGATCCTTTAATTGGTCAAGCAGATGGCGGGGAACTTCAGGGCTTGCCGCAGTCATCACGATGCGATCAAAGAGTGCTTTGCCAGGAAGACCTTTGCTTCCATCTCCCACGATTACGTTCACATTCTTGATGCCTGCATCACACAAATTCTTTTGTGCAAAGGATGCAGCTTCTTTGACGATTTCAATCGTATACACTTTTTTGCACAGCTGTGAAAGAAGCGCAGCGTTGTAGCCGGAACCTGCTCCAATTTCAAGCACAACATGATTTTTCTTGACCTCCAGCGCTTGGAGCATCAGCATGACGGTCGTAGGTTGCGAGATGGTTTGTCCATGCCCAATGGGTAATGCATGGTCTTCATAGGCTTGATCTTGAAGCGCCGTTAAGACAAATTGTTTTCTCTCAATGTTCTTGAATGCATCAAGTAATACCTGGCCAAAATGATATCCTGTTCGTTTCCAATAATCCAGAAGCTCTTGTTTGGTTTGCATAGGGGGAAGAGAGATGCAATCGTTTATATTTTTTAGTGTTCTTTTTAATAAAATTTTAATAAAAAACTATTTATACCAGCGATGGAAAGGTTGAATCATGGCCAATCTCCTTTTCAACCTTGTTTTTCTCATTAGTTCTTATCTACTCGGAAGCATCAGCTCTGCCTATTTCTTAAGCAAACTCCTCTTCAAAAAAGATCTGCGCAGGACAGGCACCAAGAATCTCGGCGCAAGCAATGTGTTTCTCAATGTCAGTAAGTGTGGCGGAGCAGGTGTTGCAGTTTTTGATGCTTTCAAGGGAGGTCTTGTTGTTTATCTTGCCATTCTTTTCAATCTTCCTTATTTTGCTCTCTATCCTGCCATTCTTCTTGTTATCCTCGGCCACATCTTTCCCTTTTATCTTCATTTCAAAGGCGGAAAAGGCGTTGCAACGTCACTCGGTGCAACGTTGGGTTTGTTTCTTTTCGGGACAGGTTTTCCTTTTCTAAAAATTGCTGCAACGGTCCTGATACTCTTTGCCGTGATGATGCAATACTATCGCGCTACCTTGCAATGCAAGGAACTGCGCTACCGAAGAATGTATCGTCTTGCCGGTCTTGCGATTCCCATCTTATATCTTACCACGACGCGATCCTTTGTTCTGCTGTTGCTTGGTATTGCAATAGGCTGTTATCTGCTGATTGATGTTCTGCGCTTGTCTTCAAAAAAGCTCAATACCTTCCTCTTTTCCACGTTTGGCCTTATTCTTAAGAAAAAAGAAAAGCACGCAATTTCCGCCTCTTCTTGGTTTTTGCTTTCTTCCTTGTTTAACGTGCTCTTTTTCCAGAAGGACATTGCAATTCTTTCTATTAGTGTATTTATCTTTGCCGATTGCTATGCAGAAGTGTATGGAAAAAAGTTTGGAACCATCAAACTTATCGGCAAGCGTTCGTTGCAGGGAAGCATTGCATATTTTCTCTCTGCTTCACTGATTGCTCTCCTTCTTGTCAACTTTTTAGCATTAGAACCAAGATTTTTTATTTTTGCACCCTTCGTTTCAGCACTTGCAGAACAGGTGAGCATCGGTATCGATGATAATCTGAGCGTTCCTCTCCTCACAGCGGTCGTTCTTTCCCTGCTTTAAATCTGCTCTTAATCACCTCACCTTACAAAATAGGAAAGAAATAGTAAAACAGATTCGTTGTGATATATACTTCAATAAACCCCGCAAGGATGATAAGGACACAAGAAAAAGCCAAGAGCTTTCCTGCGTCTTTCACGACTTTGTTAAAATTTGCCGTTCCCCATTTCTCAGCAATCACTGCTTTTGAAAGAATACCTCCTGCAATCGCTGCAACCATGAATGCCCCTGCTTCCGGAATCACGTGCAGTGAAAAAATTCCGATGACCAACGCTGCCTGTTGCAATGTTTCTGTCAAATATTTGACCATAACAATCGCAAAACTTGAAAAGACGCTTGCGTTGAGGAGGACCAGAAACACACCGCCTGCTCCTACAAACAAGGAAATAATAAAACAAACTAAAACCACTGATAAATTGTGCTGGAGGATGGAGAGCACGCTTTCCAACTGGGGTGCAGGCCGGTTTTCAAAGAACTGATTCAAGACCTGCAGGCTGAGGCCTTCTTGTTTTTTCAGAAAATCAAGCTGATACTCAAAAATCTTGAGAATGTACTGGTCTGCAAAGATGCCCAGAACCATGTATCCCATAAATGCGCCGACGAACATATAAATATACCCGAGAAAGATGCTTCGATGGCTTTGAAAAAAGTTTTCATGCTGGGTGGCTTCATGCTTCATCTGGTCGCCGAGGGCAATAATCATTGTTGGAACAACAAGAAGCGTTGTGATAAACAGCATGGCAATAGAAACCTGTTTGTCAATAAAGAACATATTTGCTAAGATATATCCCAGCAGTGAGTAGATAAAACCCAGCGCCAAAGCGAGGCTGGGGTGTCTGATAATCCAGTTGGTTTTAATCTCTTCAAGAACCATGCGCACCCCCCTTATCGCAGTCTATTTTTGAGATATTCTTCTAAACTGAGGCTTGACTGGTGTACGATCTTCTTCTCTTCTTTTCGATATTCTTGTCCCTCTCGTTCTTTCGTTTCCCCTTTCTTTTTCATAACAATCTTCAAACTTTTATCTCGTGATGCATACAGGAGTGATCCTATAATAATCATCAAGACGAGAAGCGTCCAAACCAGTTGGGAATACTTGAACGGTGTTTGTGTTAAAAAACCGGTAGCTTTACCGACGCCGGTTCCGCCAGCACCACCTGTTCCTCCGCTTGCTCCTGCTGAACTTCCTGAACTGGATGAGCCTGAACTTGAACCTGATGACGCTCCTCCTGACGAACCTGCTGAGCCACCACTCGCTCCTGATGATCCTGCACCGCCTGCACCTGCTCCGCCAGGACCGCCTCCTGCTCCTCCACTCGATCCCCCTCCTGAACGGCTGCTTCTTCCACTTCCTGAATTCGTTCCATCAGTGTTGTCATTGTGCACCGGTTGAACAACCAGCTCAGCAGTTTTGCTATACGTCACATTATTCTGCGCAGTGACATTGACGCTCAAGTTAAAAGTTCCCGTGCCATTGGGTGCAGGGTAATCATATGAGAATGCTCCGGTTTGGTTGTTAATGTTGACGAGCGCAGCACCGCCGGGGAAATAAAAGCTCAGATTTCTTTCAGGAATCAAGCTTCCATTATCAAATGTAATTTTTCCTGACAAAGTAGGATTCTTTCCGAATGTTGTCTTTGTAGCGCTTTCATCAATTTCAATTTTGTAGCCATACACCACTGGTAGTGTGACTGAGATGTTTGATTGATAGTCAAACTGATCAAGTGCAGTCCAATCAAAGGTATATACTTCAGGTGTTGTATTGATATTTGTTGGCAAGCTTGCTGTATAAAGGCTGCTTGCATTGGTCCCGTTGACAGTGATAGTTGTTGTGCCGAGTGTTAGGGATGTATAGTTGCTTTGTGCAGTCTTGACTGAACTGAGATCAGTAATATTTGCAATGAGTGAAAAAAGATTTCCTCGAATGATATAGCTTGGAAGATTCAAGAACGAAATAACAGGACCGCTCTTATCCAACTTATACAACTGCGTTGCACTGCTTGCTTTATTTCCGGGGCTGTCAGAGCATTCTACGTTCCAGTTTTGGAGTCCTTCGGTCGCATTTTCTGCTTTGATGGTGTTGGTTCCAATCCCCACATCCAAGCTCGTTACATTCGTGTTGTTGGTAAAGACCGTGCACGTTCCCGTCGCTGCAAGATTGTCTGAGAAATTAAAGCTGAGTGCATCTTTACCGCTGATTAAACCGCCAACAACCGGTGCAGTGAGTATCACCGTCGGAGGAAGTCCATCAAACGTAACGTTTCCTGTGATTGTAGAAGTGCCTCCGCCTTTGTCTGTTGCAGTGTAGGTAAAACAGAGTTTGTCTCCGTTCTTAAATGTTGAGAGATTCACCAGACTCGCATAGTGGCTGGTGTTTCCTTGTTTTTGCAGGAGGGTTGTGGAAGCAGAAGCAGGCTGGAGATTGACATCATTGGCNNGGGTCGTCTGCAACCAGCGAGATATTCGCAAAAGCTGTTGGTTTGAGCAGGTTGTTGAGCGTAGGGCTTGCATTCGTCAGCGTCGGCGGGATATCATCATTGACGACTGCAACATCCTTAGTGCTGTTCTGCTGCGTATTTTTACTGTCCAAACTGCTTACCGTGACGGTTTTGGTTTGGTTTGCATCAACCTTATTCATTTTTGCTCGAAACTGGAATAAAGCATTGACGACATTCCCTTCTACAGAACCATTTTCCCACCGAATTCCTGTTGGTGTCATGGCCACATCCCATCCCGGAATTTCCGTGACATTTACAATGGTAAGATCTCCATTCACCAGCAAAACCGTAATAGGATCCTTGCTTCCAAAATTATTAATGGTAATATTCATTTCTTGTTCAAGGGTTTCATAGGCGCTGACGGGGTCAATACTCACTTTGGGATTGTGCTTGGCGAGAACACTTGTTGTCGTCATCAAAACCAGGGCAAGAATGATAAAAAAAGTGAAGGAGATATTGAGACCTACTTGAAAGTACTTCAAGGCTTTTCTAACACCTCTTTGCATACCTCTTATAAGGGGCAAAGAGCTTTATAAAGATTGTGCCGGAGCAACCTCGATGCAACCCTTTGCTTGTTTTGTTACCCCTTATCTCCCCAACACATTTCCATGAGAAATTTTAAAAAGGACCCCTGGTTGTTCCACTTTTTTAAGATGCAACTCCGTACCATTTCTTCAACAACCCCTTGTGCTACCACCCCTACGACCCCGTACGCAACCCTCCATCTTGAAGATGGAACCATTATCCAAGGCGTTTCCTTCGGCGCTCCTGTTTCAGCTTCCGGAGAAGTCGTTTTCAACACGGGCATGGTGGGTTATCCTGAAAGTTTAACCGATCCTTCCTATTACGGCCAGATTCTGGTGCTTACATATCCACTGATTGGCAATTATGGCGTTCCTCCCCCTCTTCTTGCAGAAGGCATTGCACACTATTTTGAGTCGCATAAGATTCAAGTTGCCGGGCTCATCATTGCTGACTATGCATACGATTATCATCACTGGAATGCTTCCCACTCGCTTTCAGTTTGGCTCAAACAACACAACATTCCTGCGCTCTGCGACGTCGATACACGCGCCTTAACCAAGCGTTTGCGTGAAAAAGGAACCCTGCTCGGAAAAATAGTGTATGGGGATGCTCTTCCCGAGAGCATGCACTTCTTCGATCCCAATCAAATAACCATCGGTGATTTCGTTTCCTGCAAAGAAATTGTTGTCCATCCTCCTCTCCATTCCATTTTTACTTCTCCCCTCCGCATCCTTCTCGTCGACACGGGTCTCAAAAATAATATCATTCGTTGTTTAACAAAAAGGGGATGCACGATTATTCGTGTTCCATGGGATTATCCATTTATGGATCACCGCCAAGAACTCGCATTTGATGCTGTTTTTTTGGCGAATGGGCCCGGAGACCCCAAAACGTTTAAGGCAACGATTGATCAAATCAAAAAAGCCCTGACCTCAAACGAATCGTTTCCTATTTTTGGCATTTGTTTGGGAAATCAGCTTCTTGCCTTGGCAAGCGGAGCAGATACATACAAACTCAAGTACGGACATCGTTCGCATAATCAGCCGTGCGTGCTTGAAGACCCCACTCAGCCACGTTCTGATCGGCGTTGCTTTATTACCTCACAAAATCATGGATTTGCCATCAATGAAAAAACCCTGACTCCAGAATGGGGCGTGTGGTTTAGAAATGCCAATGATCATTCTGTCGAAGGAATCTATCATGAAAACGGCTTATGGTCTTCAGTCCAGTTTCATCCTGAAGCAACGGGAGGGCCAACGGACACCGAATGGCTGTTCGATGAATTTGTCAGGCGCGTCATGGCATGGAAAGATCGATGAAAGAACGGTGAAATAGTATGCACACACTTGAAAAAAAGAAATCTGAAAACGTGAAGAAAGTCTTAATCCTTGGCTCCGGCGGTTTGTGCATCGGCCAAGCAGGCGAATTTGATTACTCAGGAAGCCAGGCAATCAAGGCTCTGAAAGAAGAAGGCATCACCACGATTCTCATCAATCCCAATATTGCAACCATCCAAACGTCGCAGGGCATGGCAGATCAGATCTACTTTCTTCCGGTCAATCCCCATTTTGTCGAGCAGGTCATCAAAAAAGAACAGCCCGATGGAATTTTGCTTTCGTTTGGGGGCCAGACTGCACTCAATTGCGGCATTGTACTCAGTGATCAGGGAGTTTTTGAAAGATATGGCGTGCATGTGCTCGGAACGAACGTCGAAACGATTAAAGATACCGAAGACCGCCAGCGCTTTATCGATCGTTTAAATGAGATCAGCGTCAAAACTGCAAAAAGCAAAGCTTGCACAAGTGTTGAAGAAGTCCTGACTGCCGGCAAAGAAATTGGTTATCCTGTCATGCTGCGCGTTGCATTTGATCTTGGCGGAAGAGGGAGCGGTGCAGCATATCATGAACAGCAGCTTCGAGATCTCGCTACGAAAGCCTTCTCATCAGTGAAGCAAGTCCTTATCGAGGAATATCTTTGGGGCTGGAAAGAAATCGAATATGAAGTGGTGCGCGACCGCGCAGACAACTGCATCACCGTCTGCAACATGGAAAACTTTGA
>DUFX01000079.1 GCA_013331695.1 Candidatus Woesearchaeota archaeon | reverse complement strand
CAGCGCAGCAATAATTTCTTCAAACTGTGCATCAGTGGGTTCCACATCAATCTTTTCTTTCCGTTTAATGGTTGTGGGCGTTGAAACAAAGGTCTCTGCAATAAAAGACGCTTTCACGTTCTTGTAGCGCTGGACTAATTCAACAACTTTGTCAGCCTTGCCCATTTTGGTAACAGCATTTGCCAGATCTTTTCCCAAGCCGAGCTTCTGTAATTTCTCAGCTTTTTCTTCAAGGAGTTCTATATGGGTAACATCAGTCAGAATGGGATAGACAAAAGCAACGTCTGTCTCTGGATACATCCGTGCAGCACCTGGCATGGGCCGTAAAAAAGTCGTTGTTCCATCTTCCTCTGCTTTGCGCACGGTTCGTTCAATGACTTCGCCTTGCTCCAGCATTTTCTTTTGGCGNNGCTCCTCCTGCAATAGAAATATTAACATCCTGGCGTATCGAACCAATCCCACGCTTGAGGCCTTCAACACTGCGCAGGATCATGCCAATTTTTAATGCAGCTTCTTTACATTCTTCAGGCATGTGAATTTCTGGCGTGGTTGCAATCTCAATCAAGGGAATTCCGAGACGAGAGAGATTGTACACATCACGTTCCTTATCGCGTTCGATCGCTTGACAAGCATCTTCTTCTAAACAGACGGTTGCAATGCCTATTTTTTTGTGATTTACAGTAATATGGCCGTTGGTTCCTATCAGTGCCGTGCGCTGAAAACCGCTGGTGTTCGAACCATCAATCACGGTTTTTCTCATAAATTGAATGACATCAACAATTTTGCAGTTGAGGAGCGTTGCAACTTGGATCGCAACACGCAGGGAATCAGGATTGACTTTTCCAGGAGGCTGTTCATCAAGCTCAAGAAGACAGGTGGTATCTTGGTACCCTTGATAGAGAAAATATTTGCTCTTTTTCTGCTCATGTTCTGCTGCAACATCAACAGCACCCATCTCGCCTGCGCTGATCCGCAGTCTTCTCCGCACTTCAAAATGAGGCTTGTCTCTTCTAATTTGAGTAGGACAATTGCAAAACAGCTTTTTTCCTTCCAGCTGCTGGTGAATTTCCAGGCCCATCATTAAGCCGAGATGATGGTAGTCAAGATGGTGATGGTTCAGATGTTCTTGATGCGGTGTCATAAGAGGTCAGCATGATTGATAAGAATCATTAGGAAAAGTCAGGAGCAAAATGTTCTTCATACGGTGTGCGCTCGCTGATTTCACCTCTGAGGTTTTGTTCAAAGAGTTTTCTTGCTTGTTCGACAGGATAATTTCCTAAAAGCCAGGCGAGTTTAATGAAGGCAGTTTCTGTGGTCATGTCTTCAGCAGGAATCACGCCTACTTTCAGCAGATCAATAGCATTGCTGTAGACATGCATGTGGACACGGCCATAGATGCATTGACTGACCATCACCACGACACAACCGCTTTCAACAAGCTTTCTGATTTCTTCTAAAATCTGGTTGTGAATTGCACATTCTTTGTTGGGAACGCCGACTGGAGCCTGACCGAGCCCTGTTCCTTCAATAACAAGTCCCTTATAATTTTCTTTTCGGTAATAGGCAAAGGCTTCAGGAAACATGTTCGGATGACAGGTGATGATACCCACGGTTTCTTCAAAGTGTTCTCGAACAGCAAGTTTCTTTTCTGAAGGAAGCGGAAACGGTGCAAGCTTTTCAATCGTTCCTTTTTCATAATCAACAAACGCATAGGGTTTGGTGTTGATTGCTTGAAATGCGTCTCTTCGTGAGGTGTGCATTTTTCGTGTTTTGGTTGCAGGAAGAATAACGCACTGTTTATCAGAGGGATTTTTATGCATACAGATTGCAACACCGCGGAAATCGGTTTTTGCAATAAAATGAGCTGCTGCAATAAGGTTGGATCCTGCATCGCTGCTTCCGCGGTCTGATGAACGTTGCGCACCGACCAGAAGAACCGGAACCGAAAGATTTTCCAGCATAAAACTTAATGCTGCTGCAGTGTAATGAAGCGTATCAGTGCCGTGGGTGAGAATAATGCCTTTCACACCCTGCTGGATTTCTGATGCAATCGCGTGCGCCATGATTTTATAGTGAGCAAAACGCATGTCTTCAGAGAACATATTGCTGAGCAGACGTGAAGTAATACTGCAGATTTTTGAGAGCTCAGGAAACATGGCTAAAAGTTCTTCCGGAGCAAATCGTGCAATGACGCCGCCGGTGCGATAGTCTACTTTGCTTGCGATGGTTCCCCCGGTATGAAGAATTGCAATCGTGGGAAGCTTAGGATTATGCTTGACGTCTTGTGAGGATCCTGTTTCTCCTTCATCACCTGCGTCAGGATGGAGTTGTCCTGTGATATCGATGCGCTTGATGGTTTCCTCTTTCACACCAACATTATATCCGCTGTCCAGCTTGATGAAGATGACTCCTTTTTCCTTGCTGGGGAGCTTAATGCCTTCCAGTGTTTCGTGGTCAGTGACAATGCGAATGCGTTCGCAGATTTTGTTTATTTTGTTTGATTCGCCCATATTCCCCCTCACGAGCAAGGCGCATACTGAAATTTATAAAGGTTGTGGGAGGGCAGAGCAGAAGTAAGGAAGATTCTTAAATAGCTGTCTTCTCTTGCGCAGTTTTCTTCTTCGCACTAATCGTTTATTTTTAGCATTATATCGTGCAATCACGTTATCCTGGTCATCTCGGAGCGGGATGTGCCGTATTTTTGTTCGGTCTTTGCAATATCTCAATCCATCACGATAATCCAACCAATCGTCCCAATATTCTTGAGGTTCAAGTACTTGTTGGATAATTTCTTGGTATTTTAACTCCAAAGTTGTTCGCGGTGTTACTCTGCCACTATGCCTTCGGTCCTTTTTGTTCATAAAACAGAACGGGATTGGTCCATTATTAATTTCTTCAGCGGTCTGAAAAACCAGAAAAAATACAAAAAATCGTCCTCCTTGGGAAAGAAGCAGTTTTAGTGGTCTTCGCATCACCTTTTTCAGTAAACGACCGCAATCTTTATATATCCCAATGGGTATACAATGGGTTATGAATGAAACAACACAGTTTTCCCTGCGGATGGATCCAGAACTCATTCGACAGGTAGACGAAGAAGCCGAGCAAGAGTATAAAACAAGAACTGAGCTTATCAAAGAAGCATTGATGCGGTACTTGCAAGAAAAAAAAGAAAAAGAACGTCTTAAGAAGATCGCTGCCGAATTGTGGCTCCAAGGAGAGCTTTCTGAATCAAAACTCCGCAAGGTGCTCAGTCACGAGGAAATCCAAGATCTTAGTTTTGGCAAGCAATGGATCGAGGATGTGTTGCATGATGTTCGTCGCTGATACAGGGGCACTGCTTTCTCTTGGTTGCTCTTCCCATTTTCAGCTTGTTCTCAAAGAGTACACGCTTTACATCACTCCTGCTGTTGAAGAAGAAATTGCAGCATTTGCCAGTTATGATGATTTTCTTGGTCTCAAGGCGGCAGCACTCCAAAGAATATCACTGAGAAAAGAGAAGCCGAAAAAACTCTTGCCCCTGAATCTCGAAAATGCTGAAACTGAAGTTTTTTCGCTTGCCATCGAAAAGCATTGTTCTGCACTCAGTGATGATATCCATGCGATTCGTATTGCTACTCAGAAAAAAATAGGTATCAGCATAAAACCCAGTTTTTATCTTCTTCTCCTACTCTACAAAAGAAAAAAGATAACCAAAGAGGACATGGTTCAGGACATCAAATTTGTTCTTGTTCACCGCAACTGGCTGCATGGAGCCTTATGGGAATATGCACTTAAACAGATTGAAGAGTTGTGAATTAAAAATTCCCCCTCACCTGCAACTGCGCACCTGATTGGCCAATGCCAAACTGCACCCAGCTGGTGTGAGTTTTTGCATCGATATCGTAACGGACCAGTGCATCAAGTGTTGGCTGTTGCCTCAGGGGATAGGTTACATCAGCACCGATTCTGCACTGTGTATTTCCTGCACTTGCGGTGAGACCAAGCGTTTGTTGGGGTGTGTGCTGTTGATTTCCATGCGCTGGAACAGCAACAACATATCTTGGGTCAAGCAAAAATGTGCCATCTTGATCTACGAAAACCGTTGCCTGCACAACACCGACTGCTGTGCCTTGTGTTCCGTCAGGTGAGAGGCCATAGCCAAGAACAGGAATTGCTTTTATTCGTTCGAGTCCTTCAAGGATTAATCCGAGGCCACCGAAGTAACCGGTTGGTCCTTGTGCGTTTGCATTACCGACGCCCACAGCAAACAGATGATCTCCAAAATATTTTAGGGCGATGCTGTGTTTGTCGGAACTTTGTGTAGTATAGTGCACTTGTGCTCTGCTTGGGCCGCGAGCTCCGTCGTAGAAGTCGGCGATTGCTGATTTTGACAGGGTTGCTAAAGCTAATGCGATAAGAGCTGTTGTGAATTTTTGTTTGGGGGTCATGGTTTCACCTGTTCTTGGAATAATCTTGCTTCACTAAGTACATCTCTAAATTCAGGCTGTTGATATGGACTGGTTACATATTCTTTTTCAAACGCATCTACTCCTCTTGTTATCAGAAGTTGATAGGCATAAAGGAGATGATGATTTTTTATGCCTCTTTCTAATTTAGTATCATAAAAATTCTCTTCCTGCCGACGGAGAAGTCGCTTGATATGACGGCCAACCTGTTTTCTTCCTTTTTCCTCAATCACCCTATCAAAAACAGTAACAAGAGCTACGGCGATAGGATCTAATGTTTTTGCCTTTACCGAAACTTCAAGATCCCAATTCCNNTATATCCCATTGTGTCAAATTCAGGATAGCCTCGTTGACCATAAAGGATCTTTTTTACTGTTCGCATACCTTTTGCATTTCCATGAAGATTACGATTATAAGTTCCAAGTTCAGTTGCAGTACGTCCATCAATACCCTCGTTTACCAGTTCGACAAGGGTCGCACGTTCTTCTTCAGTTTCGGCGCGAAAACCGACTTTGCTAAATAAGCCCATATCAACGCCCTGCCTGCTAAGGCTTAACATAGTTCCTACATCAGTGACGCCTGCTGCGCAATATGATTCATAGTGTTTGTGAAAAGGGGTCGTTAATTCCTGTGCTTCTGGTTGAATGTTCATGTTCGTGTTTACCTCATCTCTTTTAACTTTCAAATAGTAACTAAATCATGCCCTTTCTATTTATATTATTGCGGTGGTAATTACCACCAAAATAGAAAGATATAAGAAGAAGTACTGCGCTATGTACTGCTCTATCCCCGCCAACAACCACTGTAAATGTCATAAAAATAAGAACATTTAAATACAAATCTATACTTGTACATATATATGAATGAAAAAATATGTAAAACTATCGTGGAACATCGTGAGCAGTTTGTGCCCCACTTATTTACCGAACGGCAGGTTCAGCTGATCAACAAATGGCTCAGCAAGGAAAAAATGACTAAAACAGAACAGACCTACCTGTATGCTACTATTTCCAAGAAAGTTGACGCCCTGTCTCTGTTGAGAGAAGAATTTTATATCACGGGAGATCATATGATTCCTAAGCGAGTAGAAGAGGCAAAAAAAATATTGAAGGAAATCAACAAGCCGGCATTTATTTCCGGCTCGTTTTTGTACGCTGAAAAGTATAAGGATATTGACATCTTTATTATTTCAAGACGAAGGAGATCTTATCATAAAGGAAAAAAACACCTTGTTGGTATCACTGAAAAAGATTTACAAAAACCGCTCTCCTTATCCGCCTTACACTATTCTATTGCCAATTTTTCAAAAACAATACACCCCGAAATAAAAAGAGAAGATTTTGACGAAATAGTATTTACCTACCAGTGGGTTATCAATCAAATTTTTCAACATGAGGATCAAAAAGAACTCAGAAACATTGTTTTTCAATATCATCTTCAAGTACAGGGGGAATTATTAGATTCGTTTTCTCTTTACAAAAAGACACAGATAATTAAAGACATGCCAAAAGATAAGAAAATTATTAAAATAAATCATATAACAAAAGAACTTCTTCTCATTACATTCTCAAAAAAGTATATCTATAGTAAAATGTCCTCTTTTTCGCAGACAATCAAGAAACTTGGAGAAGAATACAAAACTGAAAATGCCCCCGTTCTTCTTAATTTTGCTGAGGAGGTAAAAGATGAATGTAGAAGAGCTCAAGCATAGCTTAAGAGAAATTTTTGGGGATCAGATTATCTTCAATAAACAGTTTGATTACCACGCGGAACTTATTAAGAACGTAGAAGACTCTTTGATTTCCTGGTGCAACCAAGTCAAGGAAAGAAAGATCCAACCTATCTCAAAATCAGTCTTAAAAGATAAAATTGTTTTCATTAAAAAAATCGGTTCTTCAACGAGGTGTATTATCATAAAAATTGTTAACGACGAGTTTAAAGAAATCCATTTAGGTGATCATACCTATTACAATAAGATCACAAAAGAATTAGGGATAAAGAAAAGCAGCAATACCTATTAGGTGTCTCTATGCACGAATCCATCCTCCGCGACATTGGCCTCAGTCCAAATGAAGCAAGAGTCTATGAAGTACTCCTCATGCTCGGCAATGCTTCAGTGCAGGATATCTCCACCAAAGCAAAAGTCCATCGGAGAAATGTCTATGACAGCCTGGTAAAGCTGGTAGACAAGGGTCTTGTTTCTCAGGCTGTGCAGGGCAAGGAAAGAAGATTCCGTGCAACAGATCCGAAACGATTGATGGGTATAATTAAGGAAAAGGAAGAGAGACTCGAAAAAGCCCTTCCTCAGCTTGAACAACGGTTTCAAAAACTGCCAGAAACTGAGCAAGTGTATATCTACCGAGGAATTCAAGGATTTAGAAATTATATGCAGGATATTCTTGATGTCGGCGAAGACGTCTATTGTGTTGGAGCAAAAGGAGGCTGGTTTGATCCAAGACTCAGAGCATTTAGGCATCACTTCTATCGCGAATTGAAAAAGAAAAAACTGAAATGCTACCATTTGTTTGACTGGGAAATGCTGAAGCATATTGGAAAAGAACAAGAGATCGAAAGCCCTGTTCCTGAACATCTCCATGAAGCACGATTTTTACCACCCGAATATTCAACCGATTGTGCGATTGATTTTTTTGGTGATAGAATCGTAACCTTTACCGGTTTAAACGTGAATCAGCTCAGCGACGATATCATGCTCTTTGTCTTAGTGAGCAGAAAGCTCGTAGAAGGCTACAAAAAATGGTTTCAGATGCTGTGGAAGGCGAGTGTTCCGTATGAAGATATAAAAGATAAAGAGGATAAGTAAGAAGTAAAGAGCGTAAAAATTAACTACGCTTACCCCACATACACCGGCTTCTCTAAGCGCAACGCTTTAGCTTGCGTAGATTTCAGCTTCTGTTCCATGCCCAAATATGCTTCTTCCATTTCCTTGGTGACTGAAGGACTCACTTTTTTCAAAGCGTTTTCAAAATCAGCCATCGTCACTGCAACAGCATCCTTATTCTTCCGCAACGCAAAAATAGCTGCTTCCCGGCAGATGCCTTGGATATCAGCACCCACATAGCCTTCAGTTTGATCAGCAAGGGAATTCAAATCAACCTCGCTGGCAAGCGGCATGGTTTTGGTATGTACTTTAAAGATCAGTTCGCGCGCATCACGATCAGGAATAGGGCTGTACAACATTCTGTCAAATCGCCCAGGACGCAGAAGTGCTGGGTCTACCATATCAGGTCTGTTGGTTGCCGCAATCACGACCACATCATTCAACTCTACCAATCCATCCATTTCAGTTAAGAGTTGGTTGACCACACGTTCGGTAACATTGTTGTCTCCGCCCATGCCTCGTTTGGGCGCAAGCGCATCAACTTCGTCAAAGAATACAATCGTTGGAGAAGTCTGCCGTGCTTTGTGGAACACTTCACGCACTGCTTTCTCGCTTTCTCCGACCCACTTGCTGAGCAATTCAGGACCTTTCACCAGAATAAAGTTTGCACCGCTTTCATTGGCAACAGCTTTTGCAAGCAAGGTTTTTCCTGTTCCAGGCGAACCCATGAGAAGCACGCCCTTTGGTATGCGGCCGCCGAGTTTTGTAAA
>DUFX01000051.1:23748-36075 GCA_013331695.1 Candidatus Woesearchaeota archaeon | reverse complement strand
GATAACGGTTGGAAGTGTCAACGATCTGCGCGAACATGCTCCTTTCTCGAGCGGACAAGCATTTGAAACAGAACAAGGTATCATGATAAAGCCGGATATTGTGCTTCCCGGAGTAGATGTTACAACCGCCTCCCTTGACAACGCATATGCCACAATTTCCGGAACAAGCGTTTCTGCACAGATTGTGGGAGGCATTGCTGCGCTTCTTCTTGAAATGGATCCGGATCTTTCGCCGCAGCAAATAAAAACCCTGCTGAAGCAGAGCGCTATTGATCTTGGAGATCCAGGAGAGGATTTGCTTTATGGGGCAGGATTTATTGATATTGACCGTATTGTAAAACCAACACTTGTTATCGCACCAGAACTAAGGCTCCTCTCTGAACATTGGAGCACCGCACAAGAAGGACCAGGCCCTTTTACTGATAGTCTTTTGTTTACGAACACAGGGGATGAAATTCTGCGCATGGATTCTATTACTGTTCCTGATGATACCCATTATACCATTGTGGATAATGATAACAACCAAATTTTCCCGCGTGAAACAAAGGAAGTGCGGATACAACATCCAGGAATTGAACGAGATGATCAGATGATCGTACAAACCAATCAGGAAGGCAATGGTGGAGAAGATCAAGGAATCGTACGCATACCTTTCCAGATTGTTTACGAAGGAAATCTTCCTGTTATTGAGAATGTTGAGTATACAAAATATGGGATAATCGATAAGGACAGCATGGCATTAACATTTACTGCACGAGATAACAACAGACTGGAACGCGTAGAAGCAGTTTTGATTTATCCATCTAACGAAGAAAAGTGGATTGAGCTTGGGGAACAGGATAGAACCTACAGCGGACAGATCGATGCTGAAGAAATCAATGCACAGGGAGTATACGTACTAAAAATTACAGCAGAAGATAATGAAGGCCATGCTGTTGAGGAACAAAAAAAGATGAGGGTGTTCCACGATAAGAAGCAAACCATACAAAATACGCAGATAGCCGGCGAGTTCTCGTACCACACCATCTGGAAAGAAGAAAATGATGAAGCGGACCGATACATCATCGTCTTTGAAATGAAGTCTGACGCTTACCCATGCCTGCTCTATCCGCTTGCGCAAAATGCAAGGTCCTGCGAGGTCGATCAAGTAGCTGACGGCCTTATGACAACCTACCAAAACGTTCCTGATGGACAAGGACAATACCATCGCGATGCTGAAATTACAGATGATGACCTTGTTTTCACATGCTCAGTTGCGGTTCTCGACAACGTACAAACAGCAAAAGTCTGTGCAGAATTACGAGGAGAGAAAAAGGACGCTTTTTTCTTAGTAAAAAATGTACAAACACCAAATTATCTGGATTTCACTGCAAAATTAACAGTTGAGCAAGGAAATGCCTGCAATAATGAAGATGCCTGTGATATACAGGATGGCTGGTACGGCGAGTTTAGCGAGGTTTGTGTACCACATGAAAGAAGAAAAGGATTGATGCGCGAATATAAAGATTATGAAACTGATGAAAACTGCGATTGCAGAGCAGTCTATCAAAAAGAAGCTCCTTTTGAACTGCTCAGAAACGAAGTATGTATGGTTGAGGAAAACGATCCCAACAATGCTGAGGAAGGTAATGAAATAAACAACGAGGTCTCTGCACAATATGCACTTTTTGGAGGCGATGTTCTTCAAACTATATCTCTCGGTTCGTATATCCCTGCCAATAGTTTCCGCCCAGCAGTGATTTGGACGCATCAAGCAGAACAATCGAGGCTGAAAGCATATTTGGTAAAAGGGGAACGCGGAAGATGGAATGAAGTTCCACATGAATATGTGGGAACAGCAGGCATACAGCCACCTGGACCTCGTGAAATAGGAAACTGGATGCTTTACTATTTCCCCCACCCCCTCCAAGTCAGCAGATATGTCGTTGATGAAAGCTGGTGCAATCGATATAATCGCGTGTTTTTTCTGCATGAAAATTATTACAATGGTGGATGGCATGAAGATATTCCAGAAGAACCTGATGTCCAAGAAATGGCAAACTGCGGAGAAGAAGGGCAGTACTGCTCAAGCTTTCTGCTGAGTTGCAATGGGGGAACCGAACGGCAATGCCAACCGGGCTACGACTCACAGCGTTATTGTTTAGATGGAAATGTAGCCAGAGACAGAGTATATGCAGACTGTTCGAAAACGCCTGAAGTTGTTCGAGAATGCGAAGAGGGAGAATACTGCAGATCAGGAAAATGTAGACGACGGGAGTTTAGTGAAGGATTTTATGGAGAACCCTATTGCACCCATCTTGATGATCAGTCAGTTGTCAGAAATTACAGGTACTCTAACGGAAATGAAGAAGCCCGCGAGATCCAGCACTGCAACGGTCTTGAACGATGCGGTGGTGGAGGATGTGTAAATCCCTATGAGGTTACCGCAAGCCCTCGCTGTTCAAATAACGAACAAAGTAGTACGACATGCATTACACGTGCAGGACAGCAGCTTGGAATCAACAATGCACACCATACAGGATCTGAAGCAGTAGATCAAGTTCCCAATTTTGTCTGTTATGATTGGTGGAATGATAATTCCAGACAGCAGGGTTCGATGCAACTCGACGGACACTCATGGGACTTCTGCCATGGAAACTGCAATGAACTGAATAACTGCCGGGCAAATGTTCCCGCTGATGCACCATGGACGCTTGAAGAAGTGTTTCCCTACTCAAATCGTGAAGTACGCGTGCTTGTTGCAGGCTACTCAAACGAAGCACGACAAAATGTATATGATCAAAGCGTTCTGAGATTTACTTGGACAAACTACTGCCAAAGACAAGCAACAGGACAGCGGTTCTGCAGTCAAGAAGGAAAAGGAGGGAATGTATTCAGACCTTATATTCAGGAAGACTGCAGTACCCGCAACGAAGTCGAAGAAATCTGCGCAGAAAATCAAGTTTGTACGGATGGAAGATGTCTTATCAGCATGTGTGCAACGGATGCAGACTGTGGAGCTCCTTCTTTCAGCCAGCAGACATTCTGCCGTGAAGGAAATAGGTGGGCTGATCAGACCGTGTATCATTGCGTAAATCCCGGTACTGCCCGGGCTCTGTGCGAAGGCAACACGATTCCAACACAGCGATTTGCCTGTGAAAACGGCTGTAATCTTGGCCAGTGCATCAATATTGTTCGATTCAGTTCAGCGCTGGAAAAAAGTCAAAACAACCGAATAAAGAAACAAGCAGGAGATAAGGTGACGATCGCTGTTCAAGCAGACAGGAATGGACGCATTGAATTCAGTTACCCTCCTGATAATTTTGAACCTGAAAATCCTGCGTTATTTGACGGCAACACTGCAGATGTTCATTACGGCGAAAATGCGTTCGTGTTTAAGATATCGGAAGGAACAAACAACGGCTTGTATTCTCTTCGTGTAAAAGATGAAACCTACATTGTTGAAGTGATCACGCGGCCGGAAACCATTGTCGTGACGAATAGTAAAGCGCTGCGGTATGAATTCCCTGATTTAGGCCAGGATGTCACCGTATCAGAACTCCTGCAGAAAGCATACGGAGATTCCGATGAACAGCGCATCGTCTATGATCTTGCCGACTACTTTGACGAGATGCCGTGGGGGCTCTTTAACAACTACAATCAACAGCCTCAGACGCCCTCTTTGCAAAATAATGAATATGTGGTGCGTATTGCGGATTTTATCAGAGACCGATGCTATTTCTGCAGTTCCATCATTCTGCTTGGTGATGATTATGTCATTCCCCATTTGAGAGTTGATCTCGAAGATGTTATGAGCGAAGAAAATCGAGAGGTAGTGGGGTCAACACTGCTTACTGATGAAGTGTATATTCCGAAAACAAAGAAAAGCTTTGCTGAATTTGACAGCTTATTTTACAAGGATGGAGAATACGAAGGAAAAGATGTAGTCCTTATTCTTCCCGACCGAATGAACGAGGTTCTCAGAAACCAGATCAATAGGATGAAAGAGGTGCTTGAAGAAAAATTTAATCCTGATTTGAGAGAGGTATCAGAAAGAAATGTACGGTGCGATGATTTCAATGCAAATCTTGATGATAAACTCCTCATTATCTTGGGAACAACAGATAATAACAGGGCATTGCGATGTTTCCAGCAAAATCCTGATCTTGACTACCAAGACAGCGCTTCCATTGAGAGAAATGTGTGGTCAGATGATGTAGAATATGCGGTTCTCATGAATACAGAAGAACCTTCAGTGATAGAAATCTTTACAGCATTTATTGAAGGAAATGAATACAAGAAGTTAACCGGAGAACATTGGCAGACGATACGCATTACTTCTAATGTGGTGGGGGGTGTAGCATTAGGTGTGGGAATCACGCTTGTGGTTGTTGGCACAGGAGGGTCAGCAGGTTTTGTTTTGGTTGCTGTCGGTGCAGGAGCAGGTATTGGTGCGGATGTTATTGATAGTGCAGATTATTGTTGGGTTAATTTTGAAGGCGATATATGTCCTTATGTTGCTGCAGGAATTATTATTCCCGGTGCTCTAGATAAGTATGGTTTAAAAGCGATAAGACTCTTTGAGAAAGCTGGTGGAAATTCAGCAATTCGGGTAATAAAAGCGTGGGGAAATGATGTTACAAAACTCAGTGCAGAAATAATGGAAGAACTGGGCCAAGAACAAGTACGACTTTTCGGAAAGCTCGTGAAAGCGGGTGGACGAAATAGCGAGCATTTTTTTCAACAGTACAGGAAATTATCCGTTGGATATTTTGATACAGCGTTAAGAAAATTTTCTGCATCGTCCCGGTTTTTTGACGAGGGAATGATTGATCCCATGATGCATAGGTTTGTTCAATGGAAGCGAAGCATCAGTTCAAATCATGTATTTAGGGGAACGGATATCCCCTTTGATCAGGCCCGCAGAACAGGGTTGCAACCAACGGGTGGGAGGGAGGGCCATACCGACTTGTTGAGGCACATTAAAGGTGAAACTGTAGACTCCGCATTCGTGAGTACTTCATTAAGTTCGGAGGTAGCTGCAGGACATGGATCATATGTATATGAAATTAATCCACGAGCACTTAACGGAATTGATGTCCAGGACACCTATTTACCTGAGCTTCATCTTGCAGATCTTCCCCAAGAGGAAATAGACCGGCTTACACGGTTTATTGCCCATGAAAACGAAGTTACCTTTTTTCAAGGTATTGCCCCCGAGGATATTGTTGGACGATGGAGGGCAGTCGATGCAGGGGGTGGCAGGAGAGGCATCAGAGACTTTGAACCTAATCCAGACTATAGGGAGTAAGTGATAAAAAATGAGAAAGAATAATGAAATTAAAAAAATCGACATAAAGTTATATATGAGATTAAATAGAGAATTAAGTCAGCCCGATACGAAGTCATATACAAAATTGAGCAGGGAAATAAAAAAATCTGATATGATTTTATCCATAACATTGAATACGTATACATATATGGACATACTTATAAATCTTTTACAAGAAAAGTTTGGATGCAATACCATTGAAAAAATAACGGGCGGGGGAATTGAGTATACTGTCATAAGTAATACGACAACGAAAATTAAATTTAGTATCACAACCATAAAAGAGAGACTGTTCTTAAATTTTTTTATTTATATTAATGGACATGCGGATTATAATACAATCACAGAATTTGTTATTGCTTTTATCGGGAGGGTAGACGTAAAATTATGCGTTGCTTATCTTCGAGAACAAATTCTTAAAACAACCGAAGGAGTTATACCTGTTTATTGGCTTGAATATAATCACCTTAATCCTGAAGACCTTAAGGATGCACCAATTTTTTCTTGGGAGCCGATAAAAAAAGAGATTCTCGTCAGATATGTAGAAAATCCTAAAAAAACAACAAAAGAAAAACTTAAAGTGCTGAATGAACAATATGGTAAAGCATATAACTCTGCTATCGGAAAAAACAATGAAAAATGCCATGAAGTGGTTGTAGAAAAGATTTCCGGGGGTAGTCGCTATCCCGCGAAGTTGAATGTCAATTTTATCAACAACTACCTCAGTATAACGATTGAAAACAAAAAAGAAACGTTTCCGCTTAAGGGATACCCGATGCTTGGAACAGTAGTTCCAAGAGATGAGCAAGGTAATCCATTAAAAGAATATAGACCATTAGAAGATCTTAGATTGTTTGATGCGTATCTCAACACGAAAGGCTATCGTTTGATTTGTAATGGAACGTCTGTTGGAGTTTGGCCACTATGGAGAAAAGCTGAGGCAAAACAAACTCAAGTGTATAATGATGTTCAAAAAAATTGGTTTGATATATTTGAGTATTCAGACTGGAATGTGTATGATACTCAACACCATAAAAAAGAACGAGAGAAAAAAGAGAAAGTAAAAAAAGAAGCGTCTGCTAGTGCGGGTGGTGACAGATCATGAACCCAATAAAACTGATCGGATGGAGCAGCGTCATCACCGTCATTCTTTTACTCGGTATACTAACCACTATACCAACGATACTTGCAGTTGAAGAAACGATGATCACCAGTTATGAAACTGCAGGTGTTGGCAGAATTGTCGGAGACAATCCCGCTGAGATGAAAAAACAATTAGAAAAAACAAACCTCGTTCTCACCCACGGTGCATATTATGCTGATGATGCCTTGTTTGATTCAACAGAAGACAAAGTAAGAATTTTGAGGAGCTATTTTCCAGAACGAGCATATGAAGAAAATAGATGGACATGGGAAGATGTTGATGACCTTGTTGCAGAAGGAAGAGATGGACAATTCCTGGCTATTGAAGGAAGGGGAAGAATAGACAACAATAGGCTCATTTTAGAAGATGACAGTCGGACAAGCATTAATGTAAGAAATCTTGAGGATTGGAAGAGAAGCTTTCAAGACAAAGAAACACTTTTACTGGTTGACGCACAGCATGCAGGAATCTACCTCCCCAAGTCGTTCGATACGGACAGGTCATTAGTCGGCCAACTCGGAGAAGATGCCAGCATTATAGCACCAACCTCAGTAGTCAGCAGAGAGTTTGTCAAGGCATTCATGTGCAATCTGAATAAACAAAACAGACAAATAAACGTTGGAGAAGCTTTTAGGTTGGCAAGAAACAATTATTATTGGGGCGTTTCTGATATCGACAACTTTTTTGCAAAAGATGAGTATGTAGGCCTCACGATGCTATCCTACCTTTTGTGGGGCAATCCTTTGGCAAAAATTGAAACACCACGATTTGATGATGAGACGATTGAAGACGAATGCCCCGAATACACCAATCCCTTATTTGAAAATGAGGCGCTTTCAGTGAAGATTCTTGGTGTTGAAGAAGACCCCTTAGAACCAACTGATTATATCGGAGAATATACCTACCATTTTGTAAATCCGCAGATTACTGAGGAAGAGGAATTTGAAGNNAAGCCCGCATTGCAGAAACAGCTCCAAGTTCACGATTACCCGTTCCAAACACTCGTCAAAAATGTAGAATTTGTTGCTTTTGAAGATCCTGAAGAGTTTACATTAGAAAATCTTCCCGGTACAAATAATGGCAGTTTTGTAGAAAGGACGTGCGAACAAGAAAGAGAAGAACCGGTGATTACCTATTCCTCTTCTTCAAGTGAAGATAAGAAACATGTTTTAGTCAGCATCAATCCGACCGAAATCGTAAACTGCGAAGAAGGAAGGGTCAAACTCTATAAAACAGCAAAATACCGCATCAATTACCTCCCCTATTCACCTGTTGTTTTGAAAGGAGCATCCGCAGAGCGTATTCTTGCTGAGAACCAAGAAACAACAGCAGATATTACGGTTGAAAATATTGCTTCGCATGCGACGATAGGGACACTAGTTATTAAAGATGAAGAAGGAAGTATCCGGGGACAGCAGAATATCCGTCTGCAGTCTGCTCAGGTGGATACCTTTACCGTTCCCTACCATGCACCGCAGAAACGCGGAGAGCAAAGACTGATGGTTGCATACCAACAGCAAGGCGATACTAAAACAAAAAGCTCGTTTTTGATCTACGTGAACCCCTTGGTATTCTTTATCAGTCAATATCCTGAAAAAGTACAACAAGGAGAACCCCTCCAACTTTCTTATTTTGTTCAGAACAACCTTGGCGGAGCAAAAGAATTTGATCTGGTATTCACGCTTGAACAAAAGAGTGGGGGAGAGGAGATCGTTGTTGCAACTCAGCAGGCTGAATCCTTCTCGATCCAAGAACATCAAGGCCAGTACAGCGGAGACATAGCAATAGATACCGATAATCTTGAACCAGGATTTTACACGTTGCGCGGAAGATTGATTACCGAGGGGCAGATGGCGCAGGATGAACGACTAGTGCTCATTGCTGATTTAAGCAGACCCTTTGCACCCCAACTCGAACCCCTCCCTGCAGTCACTGCAATCGAAGGAGAGATCATCAGAATACAGCCACAAGCCAGCGATCAAAATGGAGATCTGCTTGCTTTCACGCTTCCGCAACAGTTTAGAGAGAACGGCGTCTGGCAGACAGGAAAGCATGATGCTGGAAATTATAATCTTGAAGTCAAAGCGAGTGATGGAGTTTTAGAAGACAGCAAACAGCTTGCTGTGAGAATCCAAGAAAAAAATTCGGAAAACACGTTCCGCAGAACGCAAAATGGCCTATCGGTGCAGACTGCAGAATTAGTATACGATGGAAATGAAGAAAAAACAATCTACCTGCGTATCTTGAAAAAAGCACATGCAAGCAATGCACAGCTTCAGGTTGAGAGTCTCGAACCATGAAAATGAACAAAAGATTAGGAATGGGTATGTTGATGGTTGTACTGATTTTGCTAGCAATAGATCTCAGCGCTGCCTGGCAGAATTGCGCTCCAATCGCATGCCAGCAAGGGTATGTTGACGGCGGAGTTCAATGTAATGCAAACGCGAGAGTGTGCACAAGGACGTGTTCTATAAATATTTGTGATGATAATACAGAAAGGGAAGTGTTTCATGATGCAGATGCGTTAAAGTGGGATTCGGGTGACACGACATATAATAATGGAGACATCAAAAATGATTATGCAGTTTGGTCACAAACTTTTTCGCCCCAAGCGGGAAAATGTTATAAGTTCGGGGTGCTTGGATCTAATGCAAGAAGTGGCGGAGAGAATGGTAGGCAACATAACGATCTCCAGGTCGACTCTTGCAATAATCACGTTATAGGAAGAGGATGCGACAATGAAGACTTACGATCGTATTGTGCTTTGGGATTTGGTGATGGAACATGGCTTTCTACCTTGCCTGCTTTTTCTTTGAATGGTGCAACGGGAACGGGTTATCTTGGTTCTACCTATCGAGAGGAAAACGTTGATAACAGGTATAGTAATACCTACACCGCAGTTTCTGATTTTGACGATACAGTAGACGATTTTAGCGATGTTGAAAACATTGATGGATGGTATGATGGTCTTGATTGTAATGATGATTCTGGTTGGCAGTATATTTATTGCACACAATCTCAAGCAGAATGTAATACGTGGGGAAAGGGGCCTTGCGGGTTTGGATGTGTAAATAATCCAACAAGTGCCTGGACAACACAAGGGGTGTATATTGACGAGAATATTGATGATGAAAATGTTGAAAGCTATGAAAATATGCAAGATGCTATCTTTGATAATGGATACGATGATTATATGATTGATAACGAGTACTTTCCAGCCTCCCACTACAAAGTCTGGGAATACGCGAAACGCCAGCAACAAGACAACCGGCAGTGCAATATGCTGAATGAAGCTCCCAATCTCCAAGATTTCGCGTATAATAGAGATATGAATACAGGTGCATTCAACATTGATTTATGGGGATACACCACTGATGTCGACTCGGATCGAAATAATCATCTGTATGTGCTCCTCGGCCAAAACAATTTTTCTCTTACTTCCTGCCAGATAGCAAATGCGCATTTCCTTTCCTGCACTGCCCCTGCCCAGGGTCAATGGGGGGTCAATAGAGTTGATCTCCGAGTAACCGATCAGCATGGAAATATTGATACGGGAAGAGCAACGATCAACATCAACTGGGTTCCAACCCCCCCTACAATCACCTTCTCAATGCACGAACCAGCAAAACCAAATCAAGGCGAACGCATGTCCTTTGCTGTGCGGTGGGTTCAGGGAAGCGACGATGACGCACGGATTGTTGTCTGCAGCACCAACAGGACCAACAACAATGGAAATTGCAGAGACAGAAATCTTTGCACAGGCAACTACACAAGCAATGCAGGCGCTGGATGCTGGTATACGGTCGGCCAAAATGAAAATGATTTCTCTGCCTACCTTTTTATGTGTGATAGAGATAATAATGCATGCTCAGCAGGAGTGCAGGAAAATGTTGATGTGAATAGAAAACCCATAGCAAATGCCCCTTCACTCAGTGCTCAGAACCCGCCCAACACAGAAACGATCTTCACGTGTACACCCAACGGTGGAAATGATCCGGATGGTGATCAAATTGCAGTTGAACAATATCAATGGTATCTCAATGGAGGAATTGTACAAAATGAGGGAAGTGAGAATCTTAATTGTGAAACGACTCTAGGATGTATAAAAGGAAGAAGGGTGGAATGTACTGTCCGCTACCGCGACACAAATGGTTTTTCCAGCGACTGGTCGGGAAAGAGCAACGCCATTGTTGTGGAAAATAGTCTGCCAACATTCGTACAAGGAACAGCAATCCAAGGAGCCGGAACACAAAATAATCCTGTTGATGAAGGGCAGACGATTACATTTACAGCAACAACAGCAGACCTGGACAATGAACCGGCAAAACTGATGATCTGTGAAACCAATCGCCTGCAAGGATTGAACTGTGCAGATACAACCTACTGCGAGGGTGGCATGATCCTTGGACAAGGAAAACAATGCATCGCAACAACGAATGGTGCACGTGTTGAAAATGAGTATTTTTCATACGTCTGTGATAATGAAAGGTGTCGTGCAGGAGCCTCAGGAACATTTTATGTAAAAAGGATTCGCGTAAAGAATCTGAAAGTTGAGGTTGCTGAAAATGAAATTTTCTCGCAACAGGGAGATTTCATGAATACTGCAGAATTATCTTTTGCTGATGAATTGAATCATGCTCTCGAAGACTGCGCACCGGATACCAAAGGATACTGCATGATTCCGCTTACATTTTCAGGAGAAGGACCGGGAAGAATACAGGTATCAACGCTTGATATTGATTATGTATTAGTCAATGAACCGCCATTAATCCAAGAAATACAGGATATCACCGTTACCGAAGGTGATCAAGTCATCGTTCCTGTCTTGTATACTGACCCCGATGATTGGAATCCCGAAGTTCGCTACGAAGGTCCTATGAACAGCCCGCAATGGCAGACGCAGAATGGAGATGCAGGAGAACATACACAAAGAATTCGGGTCAGCGACGGAGAATTGCAGGCAGAAACGAACTTTGTGATCACTGTCTTAGAGAATGAGGTATTTGATGATCGTTGCCGGAATGTGGCGTGCCAAGATTATTGCGACGGAACAACGCTGAAAAGCTCTGGACAGTGCGATCAAGCAACAGGAGTCTGTGTCTATCAGCAAATCACACCTGAATCGTTGGTCTGTGGTTATGTCCCGCCACGATGCATGCAAGACAGTGATTGTGGCATTGACGGATCCCGAGGACAGCCGTTCTGCGGAGAAGGAGAACAAGCAACCAGCATCTTACAACGATATGCGCATTTTACCTGTGAAAATCCGGCAACATTGAGATCAGAGTGTACCGAACGTGAAGAACCAAGAACTCTAGAAGTTTGTGATTTCAGATGCCAAGAAGGCGCTTGTTTGGTGCAGGAAGAGCAAGAAGAACGAACTATGGTTGCGTCGTACGANNGACGAACCGGAAAGCGTTTTTACCATGCATGAAGGTGAAGAAAGGGTCTTCAGCATTGTGCTGGTGAATCAAGAAAGAGAAAGAATTCCAGCGTATAATTGGCAGCTTGATGGAAGTGATGTTTCTTCAGCTTCAACATACACCTACCGTCCAGGATTTGAAGATGCAGGAAGACATATCATAACCCTCCAACTCAATGCTGAAGAACAAGAAGAGCTTATCCGCTGGGAAATTGATGTACAGGATGTAACCATCCAGAATAAACCAGACTTGCGTATCCGTAATCTGAAAGTCTTGTTCCCGCGACAGCCAAGAATAGGACAGCAGACGTTTATCACCTTTGAAATAGAAAATAAAGGCAAAGAACGTGCAGAAGGAATCAACTGGGCATTTGATCCGCTTCATCGCAACGACGAACTAAGCCAGGAAACAATCCATAGCGAAGAGCTTCTTCAACTGAATGTTGATCA
>DUFX01000051.1:15882-23726 GCA_013331695.1 Candidatus Woesearchaeota archaeon | reverse complement strand
GAAGATAAAGGACAATCATGCGGAATCAATCTTCAGGGAAAAATTGCATACAGCTGTGACGACGACCCGGAATCAGGTATCTGGAAATTTGTTTACGCATGTCAAGATATTGACCTCTGCGAGTTAGGAAAACGAAGAGCAAGTGAAGAACCATGCGGACCGAACGGAAGAGGGAGACTTGAAGAGATATGTGCAAATGGATCTCCCCAAACTGACGGAGAAAAGACCGATAGTGAAAAAGAGAATGAAAAAACAGAACAGCGAACAGAACAAACGGTCCAAGCACAATATGTTAAAACAGAACAGTGCGTAGGCACACTTGATCATTGTAAACTCGGTGCACCTGTTGAACCCCAAGTATGCGGAATCAATCTTCGAGGAAAAGAACAGTACCAGTGCCTTGAAACGCCGGCAGGAGCACGGATTACCCTTCTTGCACCATGCGATAGCCGTGACGTATGCCCGGATAATAAGGTTGAAGCAACGGCCTGCGGAAATAATGGAAGTGGGATTACCGCAAAAACATGCAGAGAAGGACAATGGACCCCTGATAGTCCCTGCGTCAACCAAGATCCATGCCAAGATGGGGATATGAGGGATCGAGATGACGAAGAAAACCTCTTCAGTTGCGGATTAAATCTCAGAGGATTTCTGATACAAACCTGCGAAGAAGGGAGATGGGGTGGAAGAAACGGTCAGCTTTCAGAAGAGTGCTATGGAGATCAAGACATCTGTTTGTTAACAGACCTTATTGCACGTGCGGAATGCGGTTTAAATGGAAGAGACCTTCAATACTATCGCTGCACCGATGGTATTGGTGAAAACGGCAAGATACGGGCAGATTACATTCTTGTTCCCGATTCATGTATTCCTCTTGATGCGTGCCCGCTGAATATGGAACCACAGATAGTTGGCTGTAATTATAATGGAGGAACAAAAACGATTTCCTGCATTGACGAACTTGTTGAAGGAAGACGACAAACAAGGCTTCAAGAGAGCCCTTGCTCAGATCCAGGGATTTGTATTAATGGAATGATACGAGACCGTGACGATCAAGGAAATCCTTATGGGTGTGGATTCAACAACCGAGGAATCCAAAGACAAACATGTGAAATGGGCAGTTGGGGTGTGCTGTCGCCTTGTGAAGACCCTGATGTGTGTGAACGCGGAGCTCAAAAAACTGAGCAAGAAGAATGCGGACTCAATAATAGGGGAACACTTCATTATGAATGCCGTGATATCGACGAAGGGGCTGAACAGCATGCTGTCTGGATTCCAACACTACAATGTGACGATCCTGATGTGTGCCTTGATCGAACCAGGGAAGAACATGCATGTGGCCATAATCAACGCGGAGTAGAAGAGCGCACCTGCGAACAAGGACAATGGCCAGCATATGGTCCTTGTGCAGATCTTGACCAGTGCCCTTTGGGGGCTGAACAAAACCAACAAAATGCCTGCGGTCTTAACCAACGGGGAACTCAGCATTATATTTGCAATGATATTCAAGCAGGAGATGTTGTTCATGCAGAATATGCTCCGGCACGATGCGATGATCCGGATATCTGTATTGACCAAGCAGCATTTCCAGAATCATGCGGAGTCGGCGATGTTGGGCAATGTCAGTTAGGACTGAGGCAGGTCATCTGCGAAAATGGACAATGGAACCATGAACGAAATCCGTGTGTGGGAAATGTGGACCCGCAACCAGAAGTATGTAATCTCCTTGACGACGATTGTGATCAAGAAACCGATGAGGGCCATGATAAAGATGGTGATGGACAAACGCACTGCGGAGGAGATATTGCTGATCTGTGTCTGCCTATCGAAAATCCGGCGCCCATCACCGTTTCGGTAAGAACAGACAACGAACAATACAATCCCGGACAGATTGTATTCATCGAAAGGACTGCAACACCTGCAGAAGGTCATGAAAACGATGTTCGGATTACTGCAGGTTGGACTGATGTTGATCCCCTACAAGATAGCGACAACGACCGTTGCCCAAGCAATGACACCGATATTAGGGGAGAAAATGGCACGGTGAGAAAGGAAACACCAGGAATCCATAGTATTGTTGGGTGGGCAAAAGATACTGAGGAAAGATATAATACAGGTATAGCAAGAATTATTGTGAAACCTCATCCCCAGTTTGATGAAGCACAAAGTCAGCTGGGAGAACTTAGTTTGTGGGGGGCTGTTGTCTCAGGACCCCATACTCTTGAAGATATTGACCAGTATGGTTTTGCGAGACTTTCTCCTGAAGAAACAGCAACACACCGTTTGATAAGAGCAGTGATTGGGCAAACAGAGGGGGAAGAAATTGCACAGATCTATTTTGCAAGAGAAGGAGCAGATGATGCACCCCTGCGAGCTCTTCTGTATGACGTAGCCCTCTCACATCAGAGATATCAAGAATTTCAAGGAGGGTATGCAGGATTAGTCTTTGTCAATGGAAGAGAAGGACGGAGTATTGATCGTGCTCTAACGAGCATTCTTGACGAAGAAGAAAGTGCAGAAGTCATAGCATATCATAAACCTGCAGGAACAGAAGTTACGTATGAAGGAAGGCTGCTGTTGTTAGGACAGGGGTTTGTTTCGTGCGATGTCATTTTCCAATATGACCATCCTGCTAATGGACAGCCCATTCAGATTTGTTTCCTGTACAACAGCGGACAGGATCCTGTTTCTCAGCAAGATAGGGGAAGAGTGGAAAGATTTAATGGACAATTCAGAGACGGATATTTCCCTATCAGCGCAAGGATTATTGCGGAAGCTCCAGAGATTCAGGTAGCAAAAGAGGTTGGAAACGAACTTGCATACCACAATGATGGAAATGAGAATCAGTAAATAATGATCAAGTTGAAACAAGGTTCAAGCATCATTCAATCTTCTCCACCCTTCTCTGATGCCTTCCCCCCTCAAACTCTGTCTTCAAGAACACATCAACGATCTTATACACATCTTCAACAGATGTGCATCGTTCTCCCAATGTGAGTACATTTGCATCATTGTGCTTTCTTGCCATTTCTGCATCCCACTCGGTTCTGCATAGTGCAGCACGAATTCTTGGAACTTTATTTGCAGCCATCGCAGAACCTTGACCCGAGCCACAGACAACAATTCCGTATTGCGCGTGTTTCAGATGCACCCCCTCCCTATCGCTTACTTCATTTGCAACAGCGTGGGCATAGTGCGGATAATCAGTGTATTCTGCATCAGCTTCAACAAATTCTTTGTGATATAAACCTATATCACGCACGCGTTTTCCTTGTTGTTTTAAATGTTCGATAATCTGGCTCTTTAATGCGAGACCTGCATGATCACTTCCCACCGCAACATCATAATTCGTCAATCGTTCTACTGCAACGCGAGGATCAGATGCTTTCAAGAGATACGAAGCACTCACCACTCCATCAATACCGCAATCAAGAGGAATGGTTTTATCACTAATAGCACCATCACACCATAAACGTTGAGCAGGATGCATAGAGGCTCTTACTTTTCTCAAGTTTGACAACCAGTCACTTTCAAATCCGCGTTCACTCTTTCCATACATCACTGTCATAAATAAGATTCCTTTGATAAGATCAGGATTATACAAGTACGAAGAAGGATCATTCCAAAGTTGTTCTGGAGTATCATGAGCAATCACTGCGTAAGGATCTAAACCATGTCCAATAAGGTAGTGCGCAAGACTCTGGGGATCAGTGGTGAGAGTTGGATGAAAAAAGACTGTTACGAGATTTCGCAAATTCCCCAATGCTTCGAAATGCGCTTGATCAACAGGGAACATGGGATGATATTGTATGGGCATTTCCAATGCATCAAACTGCTTTATTTCTTCAGGAGTGTATTTTTCTTCGGGAGTAGCATCAAGGTGAAGAAAACGCACGCCTGCGTCTCTTAGGCGAAGAGCATGTGCTTTTTTCTGTTCAACAGTACCAAAATTAAACACAGAAACAGCAACGTGAACAGGCCGAAATTCGAGATTCTTTTTAAGACGAGCTGCGGCCAGGGTTAATGAAACCATGCGAGTAGGGAAAGGCGGAAGCTATTTAAATCTTTCCCGTACTTTATAAGGGATATGGGGCAAAAAGTTCAGAAAAACATGCAAAAAATTAAAGCGCGTTTGATCATCTTTGACCTCGATCAAACCTTGGTCAACTCAACAGCCTGCATCTGCAACAGTATGAATGTTGCGCTTCAAAGCGCGGGTGCATCAGAGCTCCCCCATGAAAAAATCCGGCCCCATATTGGACTGCCCATCAAACGATTTTTTGAAGTGCTGTTGAAACACGCACACCCTCACTTCAAAGATTTTAAAGAAGCAGAGCTCAAGGAAAAAATTACCAAAGGGATTCAAGCGTATAAAGAGCATTTCAAAAAGACCTGCACGCAAGAATGCACGTTATACCCCAACGTAAGAGAGACTATTGAAGAACTTGAAAAAAGAGGGAAAAAGCTTGCGATTGCAACCACTGCAAAACTTGAACTCGCAGTATCCTTGCTCAAATATTTAGGAATTCTTGATTCGTTCGAAGCCATTATTGGAGAAGAAAATCTGCATCAAGTCAAACCCGATCCTGAAAGCATTTATCTGATTACAGAAAAACTTGGCATCCCACCAGAGCAGACGATTATGGTAGGAGATACTGCGATGGATATGGAAGCAGGAAAGAGTGCAGGAACGCACACGATTGCCGTAGATTACGGTGTTGACACAATCGAAGAGTTGAAAGCAGTGAATCCAGATGGAATCATGCATGATCTCAAAGAATTGTTAGATTATATTGATTGAGAGTTTGATTGACCATGGCTAAAACATACGACGAATCAGTCTATGAACCACGTGAAGACTCCCTTCTTTTAGCAAAGTCTATAGCACTCTTTGCACGAGGAAACGTTCTCGATATGGGAACAGGTTCAGGAATACAAGCGATAACAGCAGCACAACAAAAAAATGTAGACACGGTTCTTGCTGTTGACGTGAACAAACAGGCGCTCGCGTATGCAAAAGAACAGAACAAGAGTTCTAAAATAACATACCAATATTCTGACTTGTTTCAAGCGATTCCACGGCAACTGTTTGACACGATTATTTTTAACCCGCCCTATCTGCCGAATGATACGAATAGTCACGTGCAGAACATTGCACTCGACGGAGGTAAAAAAGGGTACGAATTAATCGAACGCTTTATGGAGCAGGCATCAAATTCCCTTAAAGAGGATGGGATTATTCTTCTTCTCTTTTCTTCGTTGACCCATCAAACAAAAGTGAATGAGATCATCAAAAAACAGGGTTTTACCCATGCACAAGTTGATGAACAAAAAATTGCTTTTGAGACGCTGTATGTCTATAAAATAACGAAAGATCCTTTTGTCGTGCATCTCAACAAGAAAGGAATTCAAAATGTGCAACGTTTTACACAAGGAAAACGCGGAATTATTTATACCGGATGGTATCACGGAAAAAAGGTGGCAATCAAACAACAAAAAAGAGAAACCAAGACGCACACACTCATGAATGAGGTTGCAACACTGAGAAAACTCCGGTGTTATAAAATCGGACAGCCCGTGCTGTTTGCTGAACAGGCTGATGGAGAACAGCCCTTTACCTATTTTGTCTATCCCTTTGCTGAAGGACAATTTGTTCTGGAGTTTCTTCAAGATACGAGAACAACACCAAAAGACGTGAAAAATTTTGTACAACAATTGTTCAAAACCATGCGCCAGCTTGACAAACTGCACATCAACAAAGAAGAGATGCACCACCCGCTCAAACACATTCTTGTTCAGCGGAAAAAAAGAGGACTGGAAATCGTGTTGTTGGACTTTGAACGGGCCAGGTACGAGCAAAAACCGCATAATGTGAGCCAGTTCTGCGAGTTTCTTTGCAGAGCAAGAGCGATTTTGCAGAAGAAGGGCTTGCAGGTTTCTATTCAGAAACTTCGCAGTGCAGCACAGCGGTACAAAGGAGAACAAACTGAAGCAAACATGAAAAAAATTACGGAGCTTGCGATACACCCATAACCCTATGCCCCTAACCCACACACCCCTAACTCAATTACAACTCTCCTTCCTTCATGTAATACCAGAGAAGTTCTTTCAATGCATCAGGGCTTCCGGTGCCAAGCACATCAACTTTATGCTTCAACAGCCATTTCAATTTCTCTTCGCTTCCGATATTCCAGCAGATGACCTTCAGCCTCTGCGCATGGGCCTTCTCAATAAAACGTTTGGTAAGGTATAATGATCCGACAGCTTTGGCACCATATTTTTTTGCTCGAACAATGGTTCGTTGAAGCGGAAGCAGAGAATACAGGCAGAGATAGAGTTGAGGATTGAGCTGATTAAATTTCCTGATCAAACGAAAATTAAAGGAGGAGATGATAACCCGTTTTTCAAGTTTATATTTCTTAATCAAACCAAGAAACTTCTTGGCGTCAAAGAAACCAACCATATAATCTTTTAAGTCAAAGTGAATCTTTGCTTTGGTTTTAGCAACGAGTTTAAAGACCTGATCAAGGGTCGGGATCGCTTCTCCATTGCGCAAGCGAATGTTTTTCAATTTGGCAGCGGTCTTGGTTACAAACAAACCTCGGCGGTGGGTTAAGCGCTGTAAGAGCGGGTCGTGGAAGATAAAGAATTCTCCGTCCCGCGTCATGCGGACATCCATTTCAATGATATCTGCGTCTTTGTCTTGAAGAGCTCCCTTAATCGACTGCAGGGTATTCTCCATGCAGCCATCCTGGTCGCCTCGATGGGCCATCAGTTCATAGGAATAGTTATACTGAGCACGGTTGATGTGTTTCATAAATAAAATCAGGGGTACAGGTATTTATAAACCTTTGGAAACTGAAGAGAAAATAGGAAAAGAAAAAAGAAAAAGAAGAACAAAGAGAGGGGGAGTTTACCCTTTCAGGATCGAGTCCACAACCTGATCATCCTTGTTCATTTTCACGTACACCAGTTCTCCTTCATGATATTTGACAGGGGTAATAAAGTCAAAGCTTTTGAATACTCCCTCAATTGAAGTCACATGGGTGGCATAGACGAACTGCACGGAGTGTGTAAGACCGCCAGGTCGTACTGTAACGCCGTCAACACGTACAAGAAGGATGTTATATCCTGGTTCAGGTGCTAAAACTCCTGTTTTTCTTTCTGAAGTCTTGGCCTCATTGCCTCGGTCTGCCTCAAAAAGCTTGACATTCACAGCGCTTGCTTCGCTGTCAATCATAAAAGTGACTAAAGCGTCTTTATGCAAGATGATATCAGGAGACTCAAAGACATAGATCTTTGTTGATGCTAAGTCTTTCACCTTGCCCCTCACCGAATCCCTTTTGAGATTGGTAATTTTTTGGATACGACCTTTTCTCAGGTCTCCCATTGGAACGGTGGTTCGTTCACGGCCGGTCATCAGTTCCATTTTTTGTACAGCAAAGTCAGAAGCAGGTCTTTGCGTTGTCTTTGCTGTCACTTGGGTCGGAGCTACAGGCTGGAGCGGAGTAGGTTCATAAGTATCTTCAACAGGAACTGAAGGAGCCGGTGCAGGAGCTTCTTGCGACTCAGCAGGCTGAACTTGAACTTCAGGTTCTGATCCTGCTGGTGCTGGTCTTTGTGCAGCACAGCCTACTGCTAAAAGCATCATGATTCCCATAAGCAGAACAAGAATGGTTCTTGTCAGACTCTTTTCCATAGTATGCACCTCTCTTTTAACTTCTCGTTTATCTCTCTTTTGAATTTGACTGATAGGATAACTCTTTTGGATGCTACGTGTTATGGTATTTATAAAGTTTGTTTTGTTTTGGATAGTAACTATATCTCCTTCACACACTGAACCA
>DUFX01000051.1:0-15863 GCA_013331695.1 Candidatus Woesearchaeota archaeon | reverse complement strand
CCCGGCATCCGTCCTGCAACCGGATGGATTGCAAAATGAACTTTCACTCCTTTTGCTTCAAGCATATCCATAAGATCATGCACGGCATGCTGTGCCTGTGCTACGGCCATACCATAACCCGGAACAATAATAACAGAACGTGCATACGCAAGGAGAGGTGCAGCTTCTTCCACATCCATGGATTTCATGGTTTTTTGAACAGCATGAACGCCTTCAGATCCTCCCGATCCTTCAGCTTTTGCAGCACTTCCAAATCCACCGAACAAAACATTTGCAAAAGAACGATTCATGGCTTTGCACATCAAGAGTGCGAGGATAAAACCGGATGAACCATCCAGTGCACCGGCTACAATAAGGAGTTTATTGTTCAAAACAAATCCAAGACCTGCTGCAGAAAGGCCGGCAAAGGAATTTAAGATTGCAATAACCGTCGGCATGTCTGCAGCACCGATAGACAAAACAAGAAGCTTGCCAAAAATCAAGGAAAGGAGTACCATCAGGACAAACAACCAGATCATTGAAGGATTGATAACAAGGAATATTCCTGCAACAAGAGCACCACCAAAAACAAGGATGCTGATGACACGTCGATAAGGATAGATCATCGGTCTTCCTGAAATGAGTTCTTGCAGTTTCAAAAATGCAATGATGCTTCCGGTAAAGGTCAGATATCCCAAGATCACTTCGAGCCCAAGAATGGCCATCGTAAACGCGTCAATGTTGGGTGTGTTGTGGAAAAATTCTGCAGTTCCCACCAGTGCAGCAGCAAGAGCGCCAAATGCATGGGAGATAGCAGTCCGCTGAGGAACAGCTGTCATGGGCATCTTTAACGCCATGAGCGCTCCAGCAATTCCTCCGATGATAAGGGCAAGAACAACCAGTGAGTACTGTTGTAAACCGACAGCAAAAACCGTTGCGATAACGGCAACGAGCATACCCACTGCTCCGGCAAGATTTCCTCTTCGCGAAGTTTTTACTTCACTCATCCAGCGCAATGAAAGGATAAACAATACCGCTGAAAGAACATACAAGAGTTCGGGTAATACTGATGCAAGGGATGCAATGAAAGTCATTTTTTATCATCCCTCTTCGAATCATTTTTCTTGTTATCATCCCTCTTGAACATTCTTAAAATCCGTTCGGTAATCATAAAACCGCCGATGGCATTGGTTGAAGCACAGGCTATGGCGAGAACAGCCAAGACAACAATGAACGTTCTGTCTGCATACGATAAAACAATGAGTGCAGCAACCATGGCAACTGAAGAAATCGCATTCGTCAAGGACATGAGAGGAGTGTGCAAGAGTTTTGAAACATGACGAATCAGTTCTAAACCTAACAGTGATGCAAGTAAAAAAATTAAGAGATTGGTGATGAGATCTGAAGCAAGCATTTCCATTATGGCTCACCTCGGACTAATTTCCCGTTGTGGGTTACTAACGAACCTGCAGTAATCTCATCTGTGAGATCGACCTTGAGTACTCCTGCATGCACCAGATGCAGCAAGAAAGCCAGCACATTGCACGCATAGACTTGGGTTGCATGCACAGGAACCGTTGCAGGAATATTGTTGACTCCGATGATTTTGACTCCATGCACGACAACAGTTTTTCCAGGAGCAGTAAGAGCACAGTTGCCTCCTTGCGCTGCAGCCATGTCCACAATAACAGATCCTGAACGCATCGATTGCACCATAGCTTCTGTCACAAGAGTTGGGGCTTTTTTTCCAGGAACTAAAGCAGTACAGATCACCACATCGGCTTGCGCAACTCTTTTGCTGACTTCTTCAGCCTGCCGCTTGAGAAATTCAGGCGATGCACCTTTTGCATAACCTCCTTGAGCTTCTGCATCCTTATCAAAGGGAACTTCAATGAATTTTGCACCTAAACTTTCAACCTGCTCTTTGACAGAAGGTCGCACATCAGATGCTTCGACAACTGCACCCAAACGTTTTGCTGTTGCAATCGCTTGAAGCCCTGCAACACCTGCACCCAGCACCACAACTTTTGCTGGGTGCAACGTTCCGGCAGCAGTCATCATCAAAGGAAATATTTTTCCTAACTCCTGCGCTGCCAGTATCACGGCTTTGTAGCCAGCAATGTTTGCCTGTGAGGTCAGTGCATCCATGCTCTGGGCTTTTGAAATACGCGGGATACCATGCATCGAAAAGAAGGTTATTTTTTTCTCAAGTAAGGTTGATAGGAGATCAGATGAGTATGCATGGACATCTCCCAAAGAGATCCACGACGCACCTGCTTTCACAGAGGAGAGTTGGCTTAGAGTTGGCGGGTTGACAGCAAGAATGATATCTACAGAAGCATACAGCGCGTGGGTGTCTTTGCTGATCACAGCACCTGCCTGTATATAGGCTTGATCAGAAATCGAAGCACATTCACCTGCACCGGATTCAATATACACTGCAAGACCGTGCTGGACCAGATTTTTAATGGTTTCGGGCGTACCTGCTACTCGTGTTTCTCCATCAACCACTTCGCAAGGTATAAAAACAGCAAGTTTTGTTGTTTTTGTCGCTGTTTTTTTTGTTTTTTTCGCTGATTTTATGGCTGACTTTGTTTCTTTTCCTATTCCCTTCGCCATGAACCCCGCGGGATGCGATCTCATTAAAATAGGTTTCTATACTAGGGTGATACTATAAATGAGAAGGGAACTCAAACATCGCCTCGAACGCCATCATCTTTATTAACTGATATTTTCCTGCACCAAACATGGGTCTTGTTCCACACAGCTGGTCGTATCGAGGCGGGAGAGGCGACCATGTAGGATTTTTACCGGATGCTGAAGGAAGAAGCGAACGGAGCTTTCATTATTTTAGAAGAGTCAACTGGCGTGCTGGTGTGCAAACAGGGGAAGTAGAAGAACGAAAAGATCTACTCCGCTCAAGTTTGTTGACACTGCTCGAACCGCAAAACTTTGGCGATGAACGGTTTCATCATCTCCTTTATATCATGGGAGGCCGTGGTTTTGTAGAAGGACTTACTGAAGAACCTGTACGCATTTCTCGAATGCGAAAAACCGTTGTTCTCGCTCCAGCAGGTAAACCCTTTCAGGCATATCCTGATCCGACCTTACCTACACCATATCTTTCATTTTGGCATGTAGCGGTTGCTCCGCTCAATAGTCATGAGTATCCGGTTGTTGAACCGATTGACCGTGTTAATGTAAAACTTAGAGAACCTGCACCCGAGGATGGGTGGGGCGGATTCTTGAACTATTTTCCTGACTCCCCCTTTGATGATTTGGGATTTCGGGTACGTACGTTGCTCGGAAGATTTCCTCCAGAAGGAACAACCGTTGATACCACGCATAAGCTCATCTATGTTGAACAAGGGGGAGGTATGCTCCATTATCCCATGTCTTCTGGCCCCGTTACAGGAAACCATATTGTGGCGTTACACTCCAAGACCGTTGTCTTATTACCGGCAGGAACACTGTATGATATTACTCCCGACTCTGCAACAGGGAAAGATCTTGAATTGGCTGTGTTGAGTTTTAAGACGATGGATATTTGTGCGAGATGAAGGAGAGGGCGCCGGGGCTGGGATTTTCACACCCGATGCATAATGGAGTTGCACCGAGACTTTGAACCCAGATAGCCCTATGGGGCAGCTCGAGTTTCGGTCGAGTGCAATACCAGGTTATGCGACCCCGGCATTTTCATACATAAATTTTATATAGTTGCTCCTTCTCTTGCATCTTGTTTCGGTCGAGTATCATACTAGATTATGTGACTCTTTGTTTTCTTTTTTTACGTTTCTAGAACTTTACTTTTAATAAGTCTTTACAGAAAAAAATCGGAGCATTTCCGATACAACCGGAAGATTTTCGGTGAAGTCAGAGGTTTTTCCGGATTTGACCCTGCTTTTTCGGAAAATTTACGGTTCAACCGGAAGAATTCCGTTGGTTGTGGGATAGCAAAATAAGAGTGTTAAACGATGTCTAAGGCTGATCGAAAATTATTTTAAATTTCTTTCAGCAAAAAAAGCTGCGACATCAGCTCGAAGCGCTACCTGGGACTCAGCAGGAACATACGGGTTAATACGTGCGAGGAGTTCATCAGCAAGTCCTGTCTGTGCGTCATCGGTTTTAAGGTGAATACGATTTGCGGATAGTACGGTCTCGTCCCATTCACCGATTGGCTTTCCATCAGGCCCTCTTTTTTGTTGCAAAATTGTAGAATCGACCAAGGGAAAATTGCCAATATAATAACTGATTTTACCAGTTCTTTGATTTTTTTCGTATCGAACAACCAACGGTCGTGCAAGGGCAGGAAGACCTTGTTTGATACCACAGGAAACAAACTCCACGTGTACAGGAGCGTAACTAAGAAGTTTAGAAA
The DNA here is from genome assembly GCA_013331695.1 of Candidatus Woesearchaeota archaeon. Taxonomy (GTDB): domain Archaea; phylum Nanobdellota; class Nanobdellia; order Woesearchaeales; family UBA12501; genus UBA12501; species UBA12501 sp10192u. The sequence goes on along the minus strand of DUFX01000051.1, from coordinate 11,506 downwards.
GATTCAAGCCGTCAGCATCAGGGAATACTGCAGTTAAATCATCATATCCCAAACTTCCTATAACCAACTCAGGAGCTTCAATTCCAGCATAGACTTGTGCAGGAACACGGAATCCAAGGTAACTATATTCTTGTCGACTTTCGCTTGTTCGACCAAAAGAAGGTGCTCCAGGTGGGATTTCAACAAGATCAGAGAGCGATAACAAGCTTTGATCAAAATGAGGTACAATTTTAAATGCAGAATCTAAACTGCCTGCAGGACGTGCAAGCACCCAAGTGTCGGTGATGACAGATACCGAAGGAACCAAATCAAAAGAAGATAGTACTTCAGGTCGAAACTGAGGGGATCGAAAAAATTCTAATGCTTCACGTGGGGAAGGGAGTTGTGCAGTCGGGTGTTCAACAAGCCAACGAAGTACTTTGGTGTACGATCCTTCGCCCAAGTCAAGCACAGATAAAGAGGTTGTCATGTTTTAGAATCGTTTTTAGAAAAAATAAGAACGTGTTTACTCTTTCTTCTTCTTGGTCTTCTTGATTTCTTTTTCTAAATCAAGCCGGTCAAGAAGTTCCTTGTAGCGATTTCTGATGGTAACTTCGGTCACACCTGCAACATCAGCAACTTCGCGTTGCGTTCGCTTTTCGCCGTGGATCAGTGCAGAAACATACAACGCAGCTGCGGCAATTCCGGTAGGTCCTCTTCCCGAAGTCAACTCAGACCTTTGTGCAGATTCCAAAATCTCAATAGCACGAGACTGGCTCTCAGCGCTGAGTTTTAAGGAGCTTGCAAAGCGTGCAATGTAATCAGCCGGATTTGAAGGCATAATATTAATCCCTAATTCTCTTGTGATGAAGCGGTAGGTTCTTCCCACTTCTTTCTTTTCAATACCCGAAGCTTCGCTGAGTTCGTCCAGTGTCCTGGGAACATCATGGCGTCGGCATGCGGCGTATAAGGATCCTGCAACAACGGATTCCATGCTTCTTCCCCGTACGAGTCCACGCTGAACTGCCTGAGTATAGATACGAGCAGCTTCTTCTTCAACTGATTTAGGAAGTTTAAGATAGGATGAAACTCTCTTCAGTTCAGCAAGAGCAAGTTTTAAGTTGCGCTCGATTGCCGTAGAGATTCGATATTGCCATTTTCGCAGTCTAAAGAATTTGTTTTTGTCTTTTCCTTCAAGTCGATAGAGGTCAGCTTTTTGACCGACTTCTGTTCCGAGACCCTGGTCGTATTGGGTATAAGTCATCGGTGCTCCTGTACGCCGCTTTTTGTCGCCTTCATCAGAATCAAATTCGCGCCATTCTTGGTCAAAATCAACCATCTTGTCTTCAAGAACTAAACCGCAGTCTTTGCAGATGATTTCTCCTTTTGCGCGGTTGTGGAACAGGTTAATACCGCCGCATTCTGTGCATTTCTTAACAAACTGCATCATGAGGATCGTGCTCCTGCCACTCTGTCAAAAATGGTTTGAAAGGGTTTAATGGTTGGGTGAAATTATTTGCGTATACTTCTTGTAGTTGTCTTAACATAGTGAAGACTACGATATCTTTATAAATGAAAAGCATAATTAGTATATAAATGTTTCGTTTTTAAGGGAAAGTTTTTTAAAGCTTGTGAAACTGGAGGGTGTAGGAAAGGGATGTTTATGTAGTATTTTACCTTTTTTAAGTTTATTCTGCTTGCAAATCATTTTTTTAGATTAAATACCTTATTTTTTTATATTTTACGAGTTAAAATAAGGTATTTTTATATTTTTATAGTGAATAGGTGAAGTGATAACAAAAAAGAAGATATTCTAATCTTTCACACGTTCTATAAAGAAAAAATATAAAGACTAAAAAGAAAACAAGCACGAAACGACTTAAGAGAGAAGATGAAACGACGTAAAACAGGTGATTGATCCATGCAACGAAGTACACATTCTGAAAAAACTGCCCAAAAAGCAACTATTGTTGAAGTCTATGATTTTGCGAAGTCGATTCAAAACACCCGGGAATTCGACGGGAAATTGAGATTGGATGCAACCGGCGCAGTGATGGAATTCAAAAGCGACCAAACGAGCACCGGGCAAGACCGATTAAAAATTGGAGCACGCGTGAGCGGAACGATTCCGGTGCGCAAAAAGCATATGATGAATGTGCGACTGATGCATTAACTGTTTGTATGTTGGAGTCAAAAAAATAAATAAAATGTACGCCGCGACTCGGATTTGAACCGAGATATCCTTGCGGAAACCGGTTTTCAAGACCGGCGCAATACCGGATTATGCGATCGCGGCAAAGTTAGGTTCATTGATGGGTGTATTCGAGAAGAGGTTTCTTTTTAAAGATTGCCCCTTGCCACAGGCAAATACTCACTCCCGCGCCATAACCGATTTTTCCGGCCTTAAACCTTCAAAGGTGAGGCCGTGGATGTAAAATCTTCTGTCGTCGATGTAGCGCTCCGCAAGACGATGCAGAGCAAGGGATGCAGCAAACATAAATGATTTATCCTGGTAGAGGGGATATGTTGCTGAGCGTGTACCGCGGACGCGCTTATCAAAGAAACGACTTAAAAGACCGTCGTAAGAAAGCATCGGACGACGATCTGCAGTATTCTCTCGGGGGGTAACTTCTTCAGTTATTCTATCAAGACCGCCGACTGCTCCATATTCTTTCAGTTCTCTATAGAGGCGTCGTGCATCATAAAGGGTGAGTGATCCTCCAGGACGGCAATGATTAGAGAAAACTCCTTCGACCATATGTACTGCTTCTGCACGCGTCAGTTCAAGAAGTTCGCCCATAGCTCGCGAGATAAGGGTAGGAACTCGCTTCTCCTCATAAAACATCCGCGTATGGGTCACCAGAATCAGGTTCTTATAGAGTTGATACAAACGGTCTGGTGCAGGAAGCCGTGTTTTTATTCTTGCACGCGCTTCAGAAACGGTTTCGTGATGGTGGATCTCACTATTCGCGAGTGTGATAAGATACATCTGTTTGTCAAGTTCTTGAACACCCGGAAATTTTGTCTGGTTCTCGGAAATAGCAAGGAATGAAATAAGATCAAGATGAGCGTCGTCAGCGAGAAGCTCCTGTGCTGAAGCCCGCAACTGCACATGGTGGTCACGAACCGCACGTTGCGCAGCAACTTCTATTTTTCCCAACGAACCATCATAACTCCAGGTAAGATTTCCTGAAGGTTCAAAAAAAGGTACAAGATCAACACGCTGATTTCCCGGATCATATTTAAAATAGCGCAGAGTTTGCGGTTTTCCCCCGACGACCATCTCTGTTTGCCTTTTGCTTGGTCTGAGATCGCTTGAATTTGCCAAGCGGTCGCAGTATTTTGTTCTGAGACTGCGATACCGTGGTTGAGGTGCAAAGAGTTTTCCTGTCGCTTGATAATACAGTTCGGAACCAACACGGGTAAGGGCGTACACCGAAGCAATAACATCACTCGCCATTTTCCGCAATGGCTTTTTCGGAACAGGAAGTTGCCGAAGCCCCTTGAAGAATTCTGTTCCAAAACGAAGAGTTTCTTCTTGGATCAGTTTCCGCTCTCGCGCAACGACTCGATCGTTTAATGCTTTGATGTAGTGTTGCGCTAATTGAAGATAATGGACAAAATGAGGATAAGTGAGAAGATCACAAGAAAGTTGCTCCCGATAACCCCCTTCTTGTTCTTTCAATTCATGATCAAAGGAATCACGAGAAAAAAGAAACTTCTGAATCCGTGCACGCAGAGATTTACCGTGTTTTTCATCGTCAGGCAAAGATCGTTTATATCTTGCCCGATATTGATCAAAATCGCCAAGATAGGTTGGGAGATGACCTACGCCACCAATCTGTGCAACTTGATTGAAGATAGTAAAAAGTTTACGATCTTCAGGACTAAAACCGTCAAGCACCCTGTCTTGCAAGCTTGATTTTTCTTGACGGAGCCTTCCTGCAACCACTTCTTCGACAGAATCATGGAAAAGGATGCTCAAAAGATCCGTAAGAAAGATGTACGGTTTTTCTTTATGGCCGTCCAAATGCACCCGCCACTGAGCTGCTTTGTAGACATGATTAAAGTAGAAATGATCGCCGATCTTTCTCCGATTGTCGCCATACCAATGCACTGCAAAAAGGAGGCCGTATTTCAGAACATGCTGCTGTCGTTCGTCTAAAACAAACGATCCTTTCCCTACAGAGAGGATGCCATCGGCAAGTGCACCAAGATCCTGATCAAACGCTTCTAACGGTTGGTTCCATCCGTTGCTCACGTCAGCACTAAGGATGCGTTGCACACGTTCGTCTAAGTCTTCATCAGAAAGAGTGTTCGGAACGGCCATGTGGGGGGAAGAATAAAGACGGGCTTATAAACCTTCAGGCATGCCCTTTTAATCCGTTCTTCCCTCCCTTCTTTTGATACGCCCGCACTGAGAAGCATTAAATTTATATATAATCTGTAGTATACTAACTATAGGTGGTATATAATGACGCAAGTAACAACCATACAACTGGAAAAGCCGGTCTTAGAAAAGCTCAAGAAAGTAAAAGAATATCCACGACAACCCTACAACGAACTGATAGCGAAAATGATTGAGACATTCAAACGTGTAAAAACAAGCAATCAGTACGATGAATTTCTCCATAAAATTCAGCAACCGAAAATGAAAGAATTATGGGATAATAAGTATGATGAGGAATGGGAGCATGCTTAAATCAGGCGATGTGGTGTTAGCACAGATGCAATTCACCGATACGTTTGAAGTTAAGAAAAGACCGGCTGTCGTTCTCTTTGAAGAGTTAGGCAATGTGGTGATAGCGGGTATCACGAGCAATATTAACATGCAAGGTATTCCGTTGACCAAAAAAGAAGGAGCAGTGCGAGAGAGTGTCATCAAATTGAATTATATTTTTACGGTCTCGAAACCAATGATAACGAGCGTCCTTTTTCATTTGAACCACGATAAAAAGGAAATACTGCTCAGAGCATTACACGAGCGTCTTGATGGACTTAATGCCCGAGGATAAGGTATACTTCCTTCAGAAGATTCTAACCTGTTAACCATACTACCCCCCTTTAAACCCCACCCATAGGCTTTTATTACTACTACTATCACAACAAGAGTATGGAGAGAAGCAAACTTAATTGGTTGGTGAGTGACTTTCGGCGGGCAACAAAGTTAGGAATACGGTATACTTCTTCTCAACTTGGACAGGGGAAAACAGGATATCGAACGCCGGTCGTGCGAAGCTTGGAAGGTGCCAGGGTCGTCGTGATCGATCCCAATAATGAAGCAGTCTATTTCTGGGCGCGTCTTTGGAAATATACCAAACAGCCTGCAAAATTGATTCGCATTGATAGATATAGTGATATGGAAAAAAATGACCGTGAGCCCCTGAGGTTTTCTAAAGGCTACACGTTTGCAAGGGCAAAGCCAGAGCATCTCTTTCTGTACATCCATCACCTTGGTGATCAAAGTTTTCTTGAATTTGCAGTACAGAACAAGGTTATACAACCGCATATTGTGTGGGGAGATCCACTTACCGAAACATCCGAAGTATATGGATATCGTGCTGATGCAGACGCTCCTTTTTATCAACTCTCACCTGAAGAAGTAGCATCTCAAAAAGAACTGCACGATCCGAGTACACCCAGTGTTTGGGATATTGATCTTGTTGCATTCAGTTCTGTTTATGATGCATCGCATACACAGGAAGATATTGACCAGCGCATTGCAGTCGCAGAATCCATGTTGAGGAAAGCCCGCGCACAACAAAAACCTGCGTGCGTCACGATTGCACAATCACAAACACCGACGCCTTATGTTCCTGCCGACACGCTGGCATATGTCAGGGATAAAACGCTTGAGATGGTGGAGCGTGTACTACGATGAACACTATGCACTGCACCTTTTGCCAATACGAATGGAACTCGCGGGTAGACAACCCAAAAGCCTGCCCGAGATGCAAATATAGATTGGATACCCCCTGGAAGAAAAAGATTGCAACGCCTCAGAACATTAGTGAAAATGTTCAATGCTGAACTCAATTTCGGAAATCTTCCGGCGCCATTAGTAATATTTCCGATTTTTGATACCCAAATCCGGAAATTCTGCTATTTCAATCGGAAAGTTTCCGATTTTTTCTAGCAAAGGCTTATAAAAAATAAAAATTAAGAAAAGGGAATGGTTATTTTCGAGATTCAAGACAAGACAGGAAAATGGGTGTATCTTCCTCAAAAACAATGGACCCACATTAGACAGGATCACCCGGGAGTTCAAGATATAGAAGAAATCAAAAACACATTGGAAAACCCCCTCATCATTAACGAAAGTAAATATGATCCAGAAAAAGTTAGGTATTATTACCGATACAACAAAGAGAAGAGAAGATACCTCATGGTTGCAGTAAAATATTTAAACGGCAAAGGATTTATTATTACAGCGTATTACACGAGGAATCTCTCATGAAACAAAAGCTGACGATTCACTGGGACAAAGAAGGAGACTTTTTAGAACTCCAATTTGGAAAGCCAACAACAGCGTACTATAAAGATGCAGGAGACGATCTATTTGAACGAAGAGATGAGGAAACCGATGAAATAAAAGGATATGCTATCTTTAATGTTCAAAAAAGAAAACAAGGTAAAGACCTCGTCGTTACGCTGCCAAAATCAATCTGCTACGAAGAGACTCACTCCAAAGAATAATCAGGAACTTCTCCGCCAGGCAAGTCTCCTTGTCACTGAGGACGATCCCAGAATTCTCGTGTTCTCACACACCAATCGTTTAAGATGCCGTTATTTCTTGAAGCTTGTTCNNGGATCTGCATAGTACACACAGTTTCGATACGGATCGTTCAAAGGATGATAGCGGAATGCTCGATGGATATCGTCATAGAGACCACCATAGCCGCCATAGTAATAACCATTATTATCATAGCGCCCATCATTTCTGTACCTGTCCTCATTTCCATACCGGAAATCATCACGATACCAGACATTGCTGTTCTGCCACCATGTATAAGGCATACTGACATACGGAAGTCCATAGCGGCCAAAGTAAGACCAGCAATCGCGGTCATACAAGTAAAGATCTTCTAAATCAGAATAATCAGNNTATTCTCTTCCTAAATTGCGCAGTGCAACAGAATTATATTCAAGCTCTTCACGTAAAGCGTCATCGCCATACGCATCGTACCCTGCGTTTCCGAAACCGTAACTAGAGTCATATCCTTGATCCCAGCGTTCAGAGCGTTGCTCGCGCAAGTCCTGCATTTGAGAAACTTCATCGTTGTGTTCGATAATATATTCACGAGCTGAAATAGGAACTGAAAGTAAGAGAACCGTCAAAAAAACTAAAAATCCTAATCTCAACACACCACTAAACACACCATTTTTGTGCATGATATACCCCCGTACATCTTCTCACAATAAGGAAGAATTAAGTCAGAGATTCTTAATAAACCTTTGCATAGGGCTATAAAAACAAACCGTCTTCACTAAGAGAGGACAGCAGAAACAGAAAATAACAGAAACTACCGTATCACAAACCCATCAAACTGCTCCAGCATCTTTTTTGCGTATACCATCTTTTCTTTGTTTTCCGTATACAGCGTAAAAATCTTTTCGCCTTTCTGCACAGCGTCTCCGCAATGTTTGTACAAATAGATCCCTGCCCCTTTATCCTGCGGACAGCCTGCAACGCGTGCAATTTTCGCAACCGAAGCATTTTGAATGTCGCGGACGCGTCCTGATTTTGGAGCAAGATAATCCCAGGTACACGCACCGAAGTGAATGTCATCAAGTTTTTTGATTTTTGCACCTTGTGCTTTGATAATCTCCCACATTTTTTCATAGGCTTTGCCGGTGTGCACCAAATCCTCTGCAACAACCTGCCCGTGCCCGGGTTTTGCTTTTCCAGTCATCTCAAGCAGTATGCCGGCCATCTGGATAATTTTTCTTCGCAGATCAAGCGGTTGGTTGGGATGATTTTTCAAAATCCACATCACATCGCGTGCTTCCAGCGCAGGACCGATACCGTTGCCAATCGGTTCGCGTCCGTTGGTGACAACAACTTTCACATGTATGTTCAAAAAATGCCCCAGCTCTTCAAATTTCTTTTTGAGATGCTGCGCGTGCTCCATCGTTTCTACTTTGGTTCCAGGGCCGACAGGGATATCAATCAAGACATGCGTTGCACCCACTGATCCTTTTTTTGCCATGATGGAAGCAAGGAGCTGTCCTTCTGCATCAATACTCAACGGATGTTCAACGTTGATAATGGTGTCGTCAGCAGGAGCAAGATCAACCGCACCGCCCCACACCATACAGGCGTGGATTTTTTTCAAAAGAGCGAGGAGTTTTGTCCGGTCAAAGGAAACATTCGCAAGGACTTCCATGCTGTCTGCAGTTCCTGCCGGCGAGGTGATCGAGCGGGATGAAGTCTTGGGAACCATCAGTCCTGCTGCTGCGAGAATAGGAACAACACCGAGAGAGGTGCGGTTGCCGGGAACGCCGCCGATGCAGTGCTTGTCAACCACAATCTTTGCAAGTTTGGGAAGTTTTCTTCCTGTTGCAATCATCGCTTCGGTCAACGCAACAATTTCCTTGTCTGACATGCCAAATGCATAATTTGCAGCGACGTAGTACGTCAATTCGATATCAGAAAGCCGTCCTTCAATAATATCTTGTACGATCACACAGATTTCATGGCAGGTCAGTTGTTTTCCATCGAGTTTTTGTTTGATATAACGAACTGATTCAGGCTTCTCTGCAAGCGCAATGGTAACGACACCCCCTCCACGGACTTGTAGGTCGTACAGCACTTCCTCAAACATCCCAATTTTTCCAGGAGGAACCGCCTTGCTGGATTCTCCGATATCCACAATAGCCATGGTTCTTTTATTTCCGAAGGTGATGAGAATACGATCGTGATGATGTAAATCGTAGAGTTTTGCATCTTGATAATTGAGGGTGACAATACGCGGACCGCCGGTAGCGATGTCCATGTCTTTAACAACAAGCTTCATCCTTCACCCCTTTTGATAATTGAAATTGAATAATAGATTACTCAATGATGATCGCTTATAATTTTCAACAGCTTCAAACTTTGTGATCAAACAATTCTTCTTTATCGCGTTCAAAGACTTTGATAAAGGAAACAAACAAAGCCATGATGACTGGACCGACAAGAATCCCGATAAATCCAAAAAAAGAAAGTCCGCCAAAGATTCCGAGCAAAACCAGTGCAGGATGGAGCTGCGAACGCGTCCCAATCAGTTTTGGCTTGAGGATGTTGTCAATGCCGGAAAGGAAGAATGCACAATAGACGCCGAAGCCGATGCCTTTCACCAGCAGACCGGTATTACCGGTAACGTAGCCTTGTAAAATGACATAAACCGTAATGGGCACCCAGATAATCGCAGGACCAAGAACAGGAATCAATGCAATAAGAGCAACAAGAAGCCCCAAGAGAATGGGGGAGGGAATGCCGAACAATGCGAAACCAATCATGGCAAGAAGGCCTTGGAGTATTGCAACAATCAATGAACCGTACACGGTAGCGTACAACACATTGGTGGTTTGATGAAAGAGATCGTTCTTAAAATGACGTTTGAGGGGAAGCAGGTTGAAGAATTGGTAGATCATCCGCTTTCCATCCCGAAATGCATACACCATGACAAAGAGCATGATGAAGAGATTGAGAACAATTTTTGGAATGGAAACGAGTATTTTAGAGGTTGATTCTAAGAATATGGTTGTTGCTTTGGTGATACTGGTCTGCAGATATTTACGAAGAGACGGATCAGAAAGCGTCTGCGTTACCCTCCCACTCAACAAGCAGGAAAAGTCATCAGGATTCACGCACTCAACATCAGAAACCGCAACTTGGCTGAGCTTTTGACGCGCCATGGAAAATGAGCGTGCAGCTTCGTGAGAAACCGTGCTTACAAGAAAATAAAAGGGGATGGTGATAATCAAGATCAATAAAAGCGAAGTAATCAACGCACAGAGGGTTTGATGGGTAATCGTTTTTCTCAAGGCCTCGTGGAGCGGGAAAAAGATGTAGGCGAGCAGAATTCCTGCGATAATGGCATTGAGAAACGGCTTCACCATAAAGAAGACAAGGACTATAATGACTGCAAAAAAGAACAGAAACGTGTTGCGTGAGTAGATTTCCCGATCAGCCGATGACATAGTGATTTTTTAGGTTGTACTCCTTTAAATAAGTTATGATAAAAAGGGGAAACAGGATCTCAAGAAAAACAAAGCCCTTGCCGAGATTTGAACTCGGGACCTCTGCCTGATTGATGCCACGTGGCTTACCAAGGCAGTGCACCACCGCTATGCTACAAGGGCTTAAAACCAGCTTTGAACAAGGGTCGTTCTTTTTAAAATTAACTGCTTAGAATCTGCATCCCACCAAGAAAGCTTTATAAATTAATTCTTATCCTTTTCCCATGTTCATACGGCGGTCCCATGGTCTAGTGGTATGACGTCGCCTTGACTCGGCGGAGGTCTCCGGTTCGAATCCGGATGGGACCATAAAGTTGAACCTGCATTTTCTGCGCATCCAAAGCTTCGCTTTGGATTGCGTCGCCTTGACTCGGCAGAGGCTCCTTTTTCACCCCCACAATCCATATAAACAAGTTCTGAAGTTTGAACGTATATGACGATGGCAAGGAGTGCTTTGAAGACTGGGAGAATGGAAGCAGGATATTATAGCATGACTCAACCAGGATCCCTAAAAGGTCTCCGGCCTGAAGAGGGTGAGGTGCGATTAGTTTCTCTTGATAATCTTGCTGAGCTGAATTCAACGTTAGCAAGGGACATTGAAGAGCAACGAGAAAGACAATGCTTCCCCTGGTTTGATACGCAGGGAAGGGATTCACAACGGGTTTATTTTGATGCAAATGATGTTACTGCACATTTTTTTGACCGTCAAGGACGGGTCAGAACAAACAGCGACTTTCAAGCACTCTGGAGTATTCTCGCCACAAGCACGACCATTCCTGTGGCAAACCGTGTCGGCTGGCATTACCATCCTGCAAAAGCGCTGAATGACACAGGAAGACCAACGCATCTTGGGCTGATGTTAAATGGGAGTGCAAATGGAAATCCGTTCCAACTAACTGCACCACTTCAAGAACCACGAGAAACCATATCTCCCTTTGTTATCATCCTCGCAACGCAAGTCTACGAATGGTGGAAAGAGGNNGAGTGTAGGAGCAGCAGCGCTTGCTTCGGGTTTGCTTGATGGACATACAACAAAGTTGGAACACGCAGCTATGAAAAGAATCAGACGGTTTGAAACAGAAGATGATCCTGCCAAGAGATACTTCCAACCCGAACGTCGTGAAATGAAAGTTGAGGGCAGAAGGAGCAGATTGGCAGGAATGACAGCAATAGGAACACTTTATCTTTCTCTGATCGCACCGATTGGAAGAAAAGGCGGTGAAGAGATCGTTGGAGCTTCAGTCGTGAGCCTGCACGATGCTGCAGCACTGCTCTTCCACGCCGATGTCGAATATGTTGGAAG
>DUFX01000053.1 GCA_013331695.1 Candidatus Woesearchaeota archaeon | reverse complement strand
TGCCTCCACACGCTCAATATCTGCGTGAATTAAATTCAATTGGGTATTCAGCTCAGCAAGTTCGTGATTCAATTCATCCCCTCGCTTTTCTGCAACTGCTTTGCGGTATCTGTCGCCTAATTCTTTGACAGAACCCTGAACTGATGCAAGGATGTGTTGAACGTTTTCAAGATCCTCTCGTTCTGTGTTGACGAGATTCTTCACGCCACGCAAAATCTTGATAAGGGAGGTCTTCAACTCTTCAAACTGTGCATGTTCCTCAGGAGACAAAGCACCAAACGTTCCACCAGGAATATGATCTCCACCAGGAACATGCCCTGGAGTTCCAGGAGCACCAGGAACAGGTACATGACTCGTGTCGCTTGGCGCAGGTCGCTCACTTGTCAAAGGACCAGGAGGAGCTTCTCCCACACCAATGTGACCTTGGTATTCGATGATAACGGTTCGTATTTTTTCTTCAGCAGGAACCATCTCAGCAGGCTGCATACCTGAAGCATGATCAAGATTCATCTGTCTGTGGATCGCTGCAAGAAGTTCCTGTGCTACACCAAGCATCTGCGCTTTGGTTTGATTGATGCGTTCTTGAAGTTCATGAGTCATGGGCATAGTGAACACCTACTTATTCTCCATACTACATTTACCATCCAAACGGCGGTCCTTGAGCAGGAACAGCCGCAAATCGATTCACAAAAACGTGATCGTCAGCAGTTGCATTTCCTAAAGCAACAGCCCAGTTATGGATTGCTCTTCTGAATCTTCCTCGCTGAGCAGGAAGAAGCGCTGCAAAGTTTGGATTATTTTGAATAGCTTGAATACTTGTATTAATCCGTTGTCCATCCTGTGCACAAATCGTATCGAGATTCCTCAGATTTCCCCACGTTGCGGCAGGGATGGGATGAGCGGCTTGATTCATTCTTAAAATATTTGCCATAATAGCTCGACGCTGTTGATGATGATTACGAAAGACCTGCACTTCGCCTTCAAGCTGGCCAATTCTGCCAACAAGAGCAGGATCAGCATGAACTCCTGCACCGCCGCCAGGCAACGCAAAGCCGTGGCCAAGGCCATGGTTAATCCAGTTCATAAATCGTCCAAATCCGCCAGGAGCTCCTGCAGCAGGCGCTGCACCTCCAGCAGGTCCTGTAAAGATGGCTCGGAATACATAGACAATGGCTAAGATCGTTGCAACAAATTCCAGCCAGCCTCCGATGTTTCCGTACTGTTCAGAAAAGGTAAAGTTTTGATCAGCTGCTATCGCTTTGTTGAACGCAGTGATAAGAGCTGCGATGATAAAGAACAGAATTGCTTTGATAGAAAATTCTGCACGCCGATTCTGAGGAAAGTTAATCAGATTTGCAAATAAGACTATTGCTAAGATGGGGCCGCCGTACATAATTAAAGCAACAAGGAAGCCGTACATTTGAAAGATTGCAACAAGAACCGCTGTGGGAATCGCAACAACCGAGATTAATGCGACAATCGCTCCAATCGTTGCTGAAATGTTCTTCTTATCAGTAAAGAGAAATTTATGACTCAGATAAAAGAAGAGTGAGAAGAGGAGAAGCCATAAGAGAAACTTAGCCCAGAATAAAGCAGGCTGGTTTCCTCCTGCGATTTTGGTCATCACATCAGGAGCTAAAAAACCGCCGAAGAGTTCGTGAAAGGTATTTCCCAGATCTTTGATTTTTGTTATAAAGGGATTTGCAGCATGAACGAGGGGTAACAGTAAGGAGAAAATAATGCTATAGGCAACGACTTTACGCATCCACGTCATGACGATCCTCTTTTCCCTTGTTTTCGGGTTTTTGGTTTATAAAGTTTGTTTAGGATTTGGTATGTTGGTGAAGAGCTGAGTCTTCAATACACTGGAATGATTTATGTTAGGTTCCTGGCGGGGTCCTCCAACTAGAAGGGACTGCTCTGCGCGTTTGCAAGCGACCACGAGCAAGCTTGATATGATGGAAGACATAGTTTTCGATACGCTGAAGTTCTGCTATCACTTGTTTCTGTTGAGGAAGTAGGGTAAGGATTTTTTGATGCAAAAGGTTAATATGTCCGCGTAAGATACTATTCTTGTTAAAAAGTGCCAAAATAGTTCCGAGATTATCTTTAATCTCACGCTCAAACGTTAGTCTTTGTGATACCGACATATCCGGTGTGTCGTGAATCAGTTCGCTTGCGTGGGTACAATGACGCAATTGTTCTTGCACTTCTGCTTGGATTTCTTCTAATTGCCCAGCTTCAGTATGATATTGGGTAAGATCATTTACAATCTGATCAGCAAGTCTTGCTTCTCGGGTTTCAAGCTCAGTCCCTCTCACCTCCATTTGACGAATCGCATCTGCCATTTCAACAATGTCTTGATAGCCCAGTTTTCTTGCTTCCTCTCCTAAAGCCGCTGCTTCTTTTGCTTCGCGTTGCGCTAAGCGCCGCTCTTTAATTAAGAAGTCATGAGCCCGTGTTTCTAATTCCTTCAATTCATCACGCAACTGACGCAAACTGGCAATTTCGTGGTCTACCAGAATCGGGTCTCGCAACAGTGTCTCGACTTCGGCAAGCACACGTTTCTTTTGCTCGATCATTGAGTGATACCGCCGGCCCAACTCAAGCTTCTCTGCATCCGGTGCTGTTTTGTAGTGTTGCCGTATAGCAATTTCAAGATTAAAGAAACCGTGCAAATGTCTAAAATAGTTGGTGAGACGCGCTGCGATTGCTGCCCGTAGCTGACTGTGTTCCTGAAATGCTCGTTCTCGTTCTTCGGCACGGAGATTCAGATTTTCAATCTCGCGCTCAGCTCCTTCAACACGACGACTTAAGTCTGTAATATCCGCCTCAATCCGTTCTCCATGTTCTGCATGCTCTTCAGCTTCATGTTGTACTTCAGCACGTTCCTCTCCTGCGTGAACTGCTGCTTGGACTGCGCCTGCTGTCCCGGGTGCGCCAATATCGCCGATAGTGGCACCGCTACCTCCCGGTAATCGACTCGTTATTCCGCCGTGGGCCCAGCGGAACCAGCCGCCAACGCCTGCTCCGGGTGTAGAAACCCCGCTTCGTGCAAGACCTCCACGGAAGAGGGCGCTGAAGAATTTGAACACATCATAAATAAGAAGTAGCATGAGGACCGTAACGATAACGTTGTACGTGTCTCCAACGAGAAGTGTGAATTCATATTCTTTAAATCCTTGGCCCATTGCAGTGACAATTGAAAATCCTAGGAAGGTAATGATAGCAGCAAAACCACGCCATAATGCGGGATGCTGGCTGTTGTCTACACGGGAAGTGACGAGATGGCGAAAAAAGAGCAGGGAAAAAATAACGATGCCAACGAGTCCGAAGACGACAAGAGCACCGTAGGTTCTAGCGATCGTTACTAATAATGCTGAAGGAATTGCGATGGTGGAAATGAGTGCAATAATAAACGCAGCAACACCTAAACCTTTGTGGCCCTCGCCAAATGCTGAGCGTACGCCAACGAGAAGAATGGAAAAAACAAGAATTAACAGAGCAAAACGAATCCAAAAGATGGCAAGTTGTACGTTGGGATCTCCTTCAGAACCAGGTATAAAATTAATGAGGGTTTCTGCAATTTGATTAAACCAGCCGAAGCCGTTATAGAAAGAATCAAAGAGTGTACGAAGACTGTTCCCAAACCCTCCTGAGGCTGCGCCCGGAGTTCCCGGCGAAGGAGCCGCAACAACAACGGTTGAAGCTAAAAGAATGAGGGAGAGAAACATCACAAGCAATAAGCTGATGCGAACGTGCTTCAACCCAACAACACCTCTGTTTTTAAAGATAATCGAGAATGGACGCTTTCACATATTTAAAGATTGTTATGTCTGAGGCTCTGTCCTGAAAGTGGAGCAACCACAATCTGAGCAAAGCTCAGCTGTGCATCCAAAGCTTCGCTTTGGATTGCGTCTTTCACGAGCGCTTAACCCGTAGCATAATGAGACTGCCAAGGTGGCTTCGGGATAATCAGATGAGACTGGCAGAGCAATTGTTTTGGCACATTTTTGTTATTTTTTTAAATAATGCTGATGCGCTTTAAGATATCGCTGTATAAAATAATGAACAAATTTATCTTCAGTTTTTGTAAGGGCATGATAATACGATTTTCTTTTTTTGTA
>DUFX01000080.1 GCA_013331695.1 Candidatus Woesearchaeota archaeon | reverse complement strand
TTGGCGGGACGCGTTCCGAACTTATGACTGGAAGAAGGCGATCCCGTCTCCCGAGATGGTTATCAGGCATGTACGACAACTTTTAGCGTTGGTGTGATATTCACCTCACTAACCATACGTACGCATACAGACATTTGACGAACGTCGAATTTGTCTGTAGTGTTTCATTCAGATATCTTCTGAAATGGAGCAAACTATGATAATAGAGATTGAGGGTATTGATGGTATCGGAAAGACAATGCAGTGTCGACTTCTCAAAAAATGGTTCGAGGAGCGGAGTGAAGAGTCTATCATCGTTAAGGATCTAGAAAGTACTCAGCTAGGAAGGCAGATTAAGGCACTGTTTACGACAGACGAACCCAGAACTAAAGAAGTCGAACTGTTCGGTTTTCTTTGCTGTAAAGCCCATTTGTTTTCCGAGATAATCGGACCGAGTGTATCCAAAGGTGTTCACGTCATTTGTGATCGTGGGGTGGGCTCGCTATTAAGTTATTTTGAAGTTCTCGGCTTCGAGGCTGGCTTCCTTAAAAATGTATTGGCGGCAGTTCTTCCAGAACAATTCACGGCTGTTACTGTTTTGATTGAAGGTGATATAAACGAGGCTCTTCGTCGGAATCTTGCTAAACCAACTCACTCGAAGTTTGATAATATGGGATTCGAATTTTTCGAAAAGCAACAGGAAGTGTATCGTAGGCTTGCACGGACCGGGAACTGGATTGTAGTTGATGGGAATGAATCCACTGAAAGAGTTCACACATCTGTTACGGCTAAGATTGTTCATTTGTAATCTATGCGACAAGGGGAGTCATCTTCGGGTGGCTCTTTTTTAGTAGAAACACTCAAAATAGTGGCAGGCTAGATCTTTCGAATAATTTCAGACTTAAAAAATTGCTCCTGAAACAGGGTCGCTGATTTAATTTCCTCATCAGTTAGATTCATCCCATTAGGCACGATAACGAGCTTGTCATCGTTATCGTTTGTGCGATGAATGATGGCTATACATTTTCCGATAAATTCTTCAAGCGGTTTGTCTATGCCAATAATATATGCATCGAGTTCTTCACCGTCATCGGCTATAGTGTTTTGGACAAAACCATAGTTTAGCTCATACAGCCAGTCATATTTTGGGTGTTTTGAGTGTAACGGCCTATCAATCGTAATTGCGATAATTTTCCCAAGAAAACTAGTGGATTTAACTTTTTCAGTTTTGTCGATCTTATCCATGCAAGTAAATTTAATGTTTTAACATTTTACCATAAATTACTGAAAATTATCGACAAAAATAGAGCCGTGGTTGTAAGCCACGGCTCTTTGACAGTTAACCCCTCTAAGAGGGGTCCACAATGAGAGTGCACAAATAATCGCGGTGCACGAGAACTATGTCTTGCTTCGTCCTTGAAGGAACTGGACAGGCTGTGTCACCCTTGAACTCCCGAAGACAGTAGGGATCTCGCGCGTTTTGTGCGGGGGTATTTCTACCCTCGAGCTGTGACCATAGATACGAGCGAGAACCGCAACCACCCCGGCACTGAAGTAGATAAGAGCAGCCAGTACATTCGCCGATTGTTTCGGGGTTACTGCGTCTTCTCCTGAATACCTCAAACTGGGGACTTGCAATGATGTCGGGTAACTCCTCTTTCAAGAGGTCTCCGACTCGATAGTTGTGCGCGTAAACGCAAGGACTGACTGGAACCCGACCCATCGGATCAATCGAGTGTATGCGGAAAGACTTTGTACCGCATGGACAGCCCAGGGAACTTTCGCCTACCACCGTTGAGCCAAGGGGTTCACCCATCTCGACCACTTTGCACTGAGTAAAAAGCACTTGGCAAGCGTGGTAGAACTGGTCGACTTGTGGAACCAACGACATGTGTTGCGCCTCGGTGGGCTTCATAAAGTTGATGCGAATCAGAGCTTTATTATTGTGGGCCAATTTGATCAGCGCATCTAGATGACGATCGGAAAGGTTCCATTTCATGCCACACATGATAATAGTCCGTTCGATGTCATACTCACGACAGATTGCAATCGCCTTCAGAGCGATATTAAACAGAGGCGCTCCCCGATTTTTGTTGTGTTCATTAGGGAACGGGCTGTCGAGGCTAATATCGATATCATTGAGCATCGGTATCGTGTCGGGGAACAATCGTTCTAGGTACACAAGTGTAATGCCTGCCGTCGTTAATCCGACCGCGATCTTGGCTTCATACAGTGATCGGATGATATGAGGCAGTATCGTCTTCCTCGGGTCGGCTCCGCTTGTGTAGATTGGCTCATTTCCGCCAAGGTTCACCGTCTTTACTCCAATTTTCTGTAGCTGGCTGACTATGCGGTCTGCGTCTGCAACCTCGAGGTTCCTCCCACGATTTCGCACTATGTGCGAATAACAGTGAGGACATCGATATGGGCAATCATTGCCGATCGTCCACCCGATATTTTCTATATTTGATCCACAGATATTCATGATAGTTTTCTTTCAGTTTCGTTCTTAGTTCAAGCAGAACCGAGAAACGGATTTGGAACAGCTCTATAGCAGAGTTGGCTGTTGTGGTAGATTTCGCTGATTTTCTGTTCAGCCGAAGTGTATACACTGTTTGAATCCTCTACGGATTCTCGGACAAATGTCGGGTCTTTGCCATTGTCGCCGACATTGATCACTCGGTCCAAAACCTTTTCAAAGAATTCTAAATCAAGTGATTGTAACCCACGATACAGTGTGTAAACCCGTAAGTTGTCGTTGTCCTCAAGTACCTTGGGGGCAGTGAGTGAATCTATTACCCAGTCATAGACTGTCGAGTGCGATCGGTGCCAGTTCTTCAGCATTACATACACTCGTTCTGCTTGTTGATTCTGGACTTGATAGCTGTGATTTTGCATCACTGGATCATTTTGCAGCAACCCGCGTCGAGATAACTTGGTTGTGAAAACGGTTCCCTCGGCTGCGAACATTTCGGTGAATACACCCTTTGTTATTGGCCACCGATACTTCTTCAAAAATTCGAGATTCTCGAAAAGTTCGGCAACGGTCGTATGCGGGTCAAAGAGAATCATTCCCATCTGTGTGTAGATTTGTTTTTCCGAGAGCAATTCTATCGCGGCCAGATTGTCAGCTTTTGAAGCCGACTTCGCCATACGTTTGAGAGCTGAATCGGAAAAGTTCTCAATGCCGACACTGGTGGAAAACCAGCCAGCCTCTTTCAAACCACAGACGATGTCTTTGTTAAGTCGATCAGCCCTGACTTGAGTGCGAAACTTAATTCGCAGCGAGTGTTTACTGATCTCTCGCCGTAACTTATCAACCCAAAATTCATCGCGTGGCGGCTCAAGGAAGCTGTCGTCGACAAACTTGAAGTGAGTAACGCCGTACTGTTCATAGAGAGCTCTGATTTCGTCTACGATGTTACCGATACTCCGCTGCCGCCAACGATGTTGTCCTGGTGCCCCTGCCGCAAACGAAAAGATTGAACAAAAGCTACAGTGAGCGTCACATCCCCGAGAAGTACAAATATGAACAAAGTTTCCTTGCCCGATTGCACTTTTAACGCTGTCTCGACTTGGGAACGGCAACTGGTCGAGATCTGCAATAGGCTCGCTACGATCGGTTCTGATAACTCTGTCGTTTTGTAGGAAAGATACGCCGGTAACATCTTCGAGTCTTTGTCCCGTTAGCAGGGCTTGGGTAAGGGGTACAATGATGTGCTCTGCTTCTCCTCTTATCACTGCTGTGAATCCACTGTCCACAAACAACTGTTCATGAAATGTCGGCCCGTACCCTCCGCAAATAACGGGAATAGGACCGAATCGTTTATGTACGGCATCTAATACTTCGATTGCCTGTGCGATGTTTGACCGATAGCAAGACACTCCCACAATAGAAGGGTCCGTACCAGAACTGAGCCTCTCAACAATTTCCTTGGGTGGCAGCGATTCCAACCAGCCGTCAACTATACATACGTCATACCCATTGGAGCGCAAAACTGCGCCTAGGTAGCCGAGACTAAGGGTCTCTTCTGCCGTACGGTGAGATTGTGGAGACGGTGTTACTAGGCCAATTTTGCATACCATAGATTACCTCCGCTTTTTGTGTCAAGGTTCAAGAATAATAATATTTCCTTAAAAAACTATATTACATTGTCTATATGTTGTCAAACTATGGTGCTTGTGCTATCCTCATCGTCAGAAAGATATGAATTTGCACTCAAACAATCAACAGATGGAGGTACCATATGGGAACCATAATGGGTATTGACTTCGGGACGACTAACTCAGCACTAGCGTTGAATAACAAAGGCTCAGTACGTGTTGCCAATATCAACAACCTAACTTCCGATGAACGTACTCTGCGCTCCGTTCTGCTCATGAATAAAAAAAGGGGAGCCGAGGTTGGCCAGAAAGCGGTGGATCAATATATAAGGTCCGAAGGTAAGGGATGCCGTTTCCTTCAATCGCTGAAGGCATTTTTGCCAGACTCGGGGTTCACCGGAACCACTATTTTTGGTAAATCGTTCGAAATTGAAGACCTTGTGGCGTTCATTCTGACCGAGGTGAAGCGGATTGGTGAGCAAAAAGCAGGGCATAGCATTGATCGCGCCGTTTTGGGGAGACCCGTTTTCTTTTCCGAGGATACAGCCAAAGATCGATTAGCCGAAAGTCGCTTGCGCATCGCTGCGATTAGAGCTGGGATTAGTGATATCAGCTTTGAATACGAGCCCATAGCCGCGACTCTCGCCTATCTTGGGCGCATGGACACTAACACTGAGGAGACTGTGCTCATGGGAGACTTCGGTGGTGGTACCTCGGATTTTACCGTCATGCGCTTGCGTTCTGACATGCCAACGACGCAAGAGGAGAAACGAAAACGCATACTCTCCATGGGAGGCGTCTATATTGGTGGGGACACGTTCGACTCGCGAATCATGTGGGAAAAGTTAACCCCCTACTTTGGAAGAGATCTGACCTCTCGAGACATGAAAGGTAGCTCATTACCGATGCCGTTGTGGATTATGCACACTCTTTGTGAGTGGCATATGATTCCATTTCTCCGCGACCAAAAGACCCTAGAAATGATTCGGGAAATAAAACGAACAACGGACGATCCGAGACTAATCGAAAATCTGGAACATCTGGTACACGAAAACAAGGGATTCTCGGTCTTTCAAGCAATCGAAAAAGCTAAGACAAAGTTGTCTACTGAAATGTCTGCGGTGATCAGCTACAGCGATAGGCACATTCACTTAGAGGAACCAATCTGTCGTACTGAATTTGAGTCGTTTATCGCTAAGGACCTCAATACTATCTCCGACTGCGTCGTCAAGACGCTTAGCGACGCACACATCAGTACGGAGGGTATCGATAAGGTTCTTTTGACCGGAGGGTCTTCATTTGTCCCTGCCGTACGCCACATCTTTACTAAAATGTTTGGGGAACACAAACTAGTTCATCTCGATGCTTTTACAAGTGTGGCGCACGGATTAGCTTTAAGTGCGTCATTTCACTGAATATGTTCACGCGAATGGGTATGCAAGCTGCATACCCTATTTTATTAAACTCAAATTCGAATCCTACCTCGGGTACGAAAAAAGAGCGTTGATTTGCAAGGCTTTTTTGTTAGCTCCAATGGCGGGACGCATTTAGAACTTTTGACTGGCAGACCATATTCAGCAATCCAGCATACCACATAGAAACTATAGGCAACCTCATAGCTCTTGCACAGTAACACCTCACACATCTCAAGCATACAAAACTATCCATGACCAAGCAACCAATCAACCTACAAGAGTTTTTACAGAAACGCGCGCTCAAAAAGAGCGAAGGCATCGCGCAGTCAGAAAAGCCGAAAACTCCGAAAATTGAGAAGAAAATCAAACACACTCCACCAATCAATCAACACACAGCACACACTACGCCTCAAAAGGTTCAAAAAGGCACAAAATCAGTGCCAAAACCGACCAACCCTACACAAACTCTACAATCAGGCAATGGTAGTGCTAAAGAGGCAGAATACTTTATGTTTATTGAGTGGATTGCCACTCCGTCAATGCTTCGTTCGCCAAAAACCCAGCAAGAATTGGCAGGTCAGCTAAAAGTAGATGTAGCAACACTCTCCGACTGGAAAAAACGCAAGGGTTTCTGGGATAAAGTAGAGAAGAAAATCGCCTATGAAAGTCGTGAGCGTCACGCAGATGTAATGCACTCTTTTTATATGAACCTGCTCCGAAAAGGTCAAGGTAAAGATGTTCTTGTATGGTTGCAGTATATTTTCGGATTTAATCCAAGAGTGAGGTTCACAGACGAAACATCTCGTGAGCCAATTGATGAAGCGAAGCGAAAGGAAGTTGCTGACGCTTTGATACGCGTAGGCATGGCAACAGTCAGTCAAGCGAATAAGTTAGTGGCGACCACAAAGGATGGAAAACTTGACTTTGGGGAAGGCGTAGAATGTTAAAAAAGTTTGTAAAATATGTCCACAGGGGCATTTCCCAAATAGGGCTTAAACTGCTACCATTATTATAGGCACAACTAAATATCCCACGACCTAACCCTTTTGTTCTTTTTTCAGAAGGTATGGTCAAAAATCGTTAGACACAGAAAACCCGTCATAGGGCGTGTCTAACGTTATAGGGGGAAACTCCTATAGGGGCGCAAGCCCTCCTGTGGCGGGCTTTGTGTATTCAAAGCTTCGCCACTACTATCGCCTATGTCGGGGCGATTTTTATTCGTAATAGTTTTCAAAGATATGGAACAGCAAGAAAAAAAGCCTTTTTACAAACGCATGTGGTTTATTGTTCTTATAGTTGTTTTTGTCTTGTATCTTATCGGGTCAAGTGCCAGTGATACCTCACAGATGTCACAGACACCCACGGACACAGTAAACACTCCTACAAAACCCCAACAAAGAGAAGCGATTAAAGTTACTGCACAGCAATTGGTTCAGGAATATGAAGACAATGAAGTGTCCGCTGATGCAAAATATGAAGGCAATTTAGTTCAAGTATCTGGCATTGTTGATTCAATAGGCAAGGATATACTTGATTCGCCGTATATTACTCTTAAAGGAAAACAATACAGCATCAATCGTGTTCAGTGTATGTTTTCAAAAAGAGATGCGGCGATATTAGCTACCGTATCAAAAGATGAATCAATAACATTAGAGGGAACACTGACTGGTTACACAATCCTTAACCCGCTTATTGAAGATTGTCATATCGTGAGATAGCTATTGGAAAAGATTTAAGACACTATGTCGCAGGAGATTCTCTTTGAACAATACAGACCGCGAACCAAGAATGGCTATATGCTGGACGAGGTAGTGTCGGCTGTTCAGAAGACAATCAGACGAGGAGATGAGGAAAGTGCGTTGTATTTTTCACTGGAATTGTTCCCTAAATACTCAAAGTATCTGTGGAAGCGATTGCAGGTAATCAGCGTTGAGGATATTGAAAGTCCAATGGCGGCAGTGGTAATAGGTGCAATGCGAGGCGCTTTCTTTTGGAATAATGAGAGTGTCAAAAACGAGGAGGACTACAAAAACCGCATCTTCATCACGAAGGCGGTTTTATTTCTGTGCCGTGAGGTAAAATCACGTGAAGCCGACCATTGTCAACATTTTATTGATAAATTAAGTGAGGGAAAGTTGAGGAAAATCCCAGAGTTTGCAGTTGATGTTCACACAAAAAGCGGACGAGCAAAAGGAAAAACAAAAAAGGACTTTTTTACCGCCGAGCAGAAAGCGTTGAAACCGAAAGGTGAGGATAGGTATTACCAGAAATTGAAACTCAAATGAGAAACACACTACGGCTTGCAAATGACCCGCAAGCAGAAACAGAAAACATCTTTGACGGACTTGATGTAAACGAGGCGACACGAAAGGACTACAGCGCAAGGGTAGGTCTTTTCATTTCATTCATAGAAGAGCGTGGCTTCAATCAGCAAAGCTATCTTAGTTTCAAACGATACCTTGAATGTAGGGCGGACTATCGTATCTCTACGAAAAATAAATACCTTGCAACGGCTCGGGTCTTTCTCAAGGAACTCACAAGACGAGGCAAATTACCTTTTGATATGACGCTTGGTGTGAGACAGTTTAGACAAAGCAAAAAGCACAGGCGCGAGGGACTAACTGATAAAGAGATACGCTTACTGGGAGTAAAGCTCAAATATCTCCCCGATACGCGAAGGAACAGCCGCTTACGCGCGCTGTTTTCATTGTTGGCGTTTCAAGGGTTGCGACAGATAGAAGTAGTGCGGTTGAATGTTGAGGATATTGACCTAGTGCGTAAGGTTGCATTCATTCATGGTAAGGGCGAAGATGACCAAGAACCGATTTATCTTGCCCCAGCAACGATTACGGCACTCAAAGAGTATTTGCGAATAGGTAACCTTACAAACGGCGCGCTCTTTAAGAGTATGGGCAATCGCCCGAGCGAACGAATGAGTACAATGACCATAAAGCGCGAGGTAGGTGCGTTACTGTGGGAGTTAGGGATTGAGAAAACGGTACACGGCTTTCGGCACTTCTATATCACCGAATTGCTCAAGTCAATGAATATGCGGGATGTGAGAAAGTTTAGTCGTCATCGTTCAATGGAAATGCTTATGGTCTATGATGACGAGGTGTCTATCAAAGAAAAGGCGGGACAGGTCTTTAAGATTTTGGGAGAGTTTAATTTTGCTGGTTAGAACTGGATGGCTTGGCACGCTCTTCCCACAGCAGATGCTCCTTTACAGCCGTTATATCTGTCTTCTCAATGCTTGCGAGGAACGCAGATAGTTGCTCAATGTCTATAACATCAATCAAGAAATACTCATTAAGACCAACCCCACCCATGTTCTTGTATGCGTAGTTGACCTCTAACTGGAATGGTTTGGATATTTGCTCCACTTCGCTCTCGGCATCCGCGATTTTCTTTTGGTAAAAGTTCTCAAACGAATTGCACACTATCATCGGATAGACAATGCGATGCCGTATTTTTTCCCGCATGTGCTTAACAGGAGGTATGAGGTTGTACTTGAAGCGATAGGAAACCAGTGCGTTCAAACTTTGATTGATAGCTCTTTGAAAAAGGTTGTGTTCATCACTTCCGTCACGTTTAAGTGAGGCAAAGAGTTTTGCTACAAATGCATCGGATAAATAATGGTGTACCCTGATACTGTTATTTTGGTTAGGATGCTCTAGTCGCGTATCTTTCATTATCCGTTCAATCGCTCGATATTCATCTTTTGCGTCAAACCAAAAAACTATCTTTTCGTTTATGTACTTGCATTCCAAAAAGAGTTGAACATTGACTGTGCCGACCCATTCGTTGACCCACATACCAATATCAAAACCTTTCTCTGCGATAATATCAATTTCGCGCGGCTTATCTGTAAAGTTATCGCTGTAGTAGGGACTAACCAACACTGTCCACCCCCCTTCACGAAGCAGGTTCACAACGCGGGAATGAAAACTATTCCCGCTTTTTTCAATGATGCTTTGCACCTCATCTGTCTTCTTTGACATGGTGTTTTATGTTACATAACTCTAATTACAGGACATTAGCTTAATCCCAACGGTCTTGCTTGGGAGGATTTGTATACAAAATAATCGCTTCTTTTTCTTTTTCTCCCATCTGTGCCAACTCCTCACTAGTGATTGCTTGAACCAGCGTATCAAGAGTTTCCTTCGGGAGAAACCGGGATATTGCTTTCTTGTCTATGCGATTATAGTTGCCGTTGCTTGAAAAGACCTTTCCTACAAAACCTTTTAGATACGCCAGTAAGCCAGCTCTAGTTTTGACAAGTTCTTCAATATACTTTTTCACATCATCTTCGTTTCCCCATTCTTTCCATCGGTACAAAAAGAATACAAAACCTTTTTCTTCGGGTAACTTTCCACCTTTTACCGCATCTTTTATTCTTTGTAAGAGGATTTCTTTAGGTTTAGTGGTGTCTACACTTTGCACAAGATATTCATCTGCACTTCGTCCCTCCTTCTCCAATTCTTGCCCTAGTACAGCAATAAAGTGTACTGGCGGATAAAAAGTGGTACTTGCCTTGACGGTTTCTTCTAGGAAAGCTCCACGTTCTTCTTTTGATACTGCCGCCTTTATTGAATGATAAACAAGCCGTAGTGTCTGAGTCTCAATATCGTCAAAATCAAACATACCCCCACGCTCATCGGTTATCTTACTCTCCAAGTTCCAAAGAGTAACTGTAAGATTTTTAGCTTGGCCTTTTGTAAACTTATTTGTGTAGTCAAGTAATTTTGAAAGTAGAGGGCGTAAGCGTTTATCGTCTTGAAACTTGAGAATGCTATCGGCAAAATCGTCTGGTCTATCCAGCGTCTTCAATAACTCTGTTATTTCGGTTTCTGAAATAGCCCCCTCTGGTATACCCAGTTGAAAATAAAAGTTGAAACGCTCCTCCGCACTTATACGCTTCTCTCTGCGCCAATTTTGTTGCCAGTCGTGCCCGTAACCAGAACCAAGTTGAGGAAACAATTCGTCGCAGATTTTTTCAATAACAGGGCGTATCTCCTCTGACACTTTCTTCAGCAATTCTTGGTATCTAGCCATTTTGGTTTTCTCTTTATCGGCTCGTAGTGTTGGGTAGGAACTTTCCATGCTTGTGAAAAGTGTTTTATTGCCACTGATAGCTGAATAGAATTGGGGAACAAAAACTCTTATTGCTTCAATCGCAATAAAATCAATCATATTGGTATCCTCTTTGCCGACAATAGACCAGTTCAAACGAAGTGAGCTGATGAAGCGTTTGATGTCTCTGATTGTTACAAACAAGTTCGGGAAACCAGCGTAAACTATTTGTCCCCAGCGTTTTTCATCTTCGCCCTCCAACTTCACCTCACCGTACACACCTTTTATCGTCTCGTCCAAGTCGCTAAATAGAATTTTCCGAAGTCCTTGTTCATCTGGTTTGGGGAGTGTGAAAGATACTTGAATTATCTTCTTCAGATATTCTTCACCAATACCGTTATCCCCTAACTTTTCAGCCACCTTTTCTCGGTCGTAAGCAAGCAGAAATACGGTATTTGGAAAATTCGCCGTCATTTTCACCAACTTCATAACTAGCCGTGTTTCTTCGGTGTCCAAGCGGTCAATGTCATCAATGACTATGACCACTTTTTTCTGAAGTGCCCTGAACAATTCATCTATTTCTTTCCGCTCATCTTGAAGTGTTTTCTCATCACCTCCAAACTTGAATAAGTCATTTGCTTTTATATTGACCAGCCCATAGAAAGCCGAAATCTCTGGGCTTATTGAGACCTCACTTTTTCTGGTGAGCTTTGAGACAATCTTTCTTATCTTTTTCGCCTTTTCCTTGTCAGTCCTAAAGTCTTCTATGCTTGAAGTAAGTGTCGTAAAGAAATCGTTTATGAGCTCATTTTGCCCAGAAAAGTTCCACGGGTTGAAAGTAATTACTATAGTATTTTCTGGTTTCAATTCGGAAATAACCAAATTGATGAAGGATGTTTTTCCAGACCCCCATACACCTTCAATGCCAATAACAAAACTTTCTTTCCCTTGAAAGTTTTTTATCAGTTCAGCTACTTTTGAAGCGAGGGGTGCTCGGCGTAGCTTGTCTGCATCTTTATCTTCTATAGGACAGTCTGGTAATATCATTTTATTCCTACTCCTCTAGCTTTATGTACTTCGGGAAAACCTTGTGGAACTTCTCCGCTTCATTAAGCAACCATTCAAAATTGTCTATCCACTTAACGGCATCATCAAAGTTGCCAGGAACGAAAACTCGTACTCTGCTCGCTTTCTTACCTTGCAGTTCCATCCACTCTGCTTTTTCACCGAGGTCTGTTTCAATTTGGTCTTTGCGATTGTGTAGCTTCCAATAGAGCTCTTTGTTATCAGGAATATACAGGTCTGCACCTAACATACCCTCCCGCGGGCTTGCTATGAGTGAAATATGTGCGTCCGAACTTCCAATGCTAATGTCAGTCCAATGCTGGGGATAGATTTTCCGTAAGTGCAGTTTCGTCTGTCGTTTCTTTGCAAACTCCTTGAATTGTGTCCAAAACTCAAGCTGTGTTATTTTGGTATCGGTAAGTTCTCCCGTGTCGGTCGTGCTTCTGACAGATTTTGTCCAGTCATTTGGCTTGGAGATAATTTCAAACTTTGGAGCAAAGGGGGAATCGCCGATTTGCCACAGTTCAATTTGGACGAGATAAAACTCAATTTTTTCGTCAGTGTGTTCGTTAAGCCAGTCAATTGCTTGGCGGTGTTCTTCACGGACATCTTTTACTATCCAGATGATTATTTGTGCATCATATCCAGAAGCATAAGTAATAATCTTGCCGAGATGGTCGTGATTTGTTATCTCAAGTTGATTTTCAATGATGACTTTTCGTCCTGTATTTTCCTCCTGAGCTAAAATGTCAACATTAAAACTCCCGACCCCTGCTTCAGTTTGTACCAACTTTAAGTCAAAGCCGACTGCATCGCCGAGCAGACGCAAGTTTTCTTCTTCTGCGAGCCAGTTTGTGAAATTACTTGCTTCATGCTTCCACGCTTCGCGTAGCTCAATCTGCTTCAGTTTTCCTAGATTATTGTTGCTCACATTGGTAAAGATTATTTGATAATGATTATTCCTTCCCAGCAAAGGCGTAAACCTTTTCTTTGAGGTTATGTATGAAGCCGTACAACCCTTCGGGGTATATTTTTTGGACGGCATCCTTTTTGGCGTTCATGTTCGGCAGTTGGAACGCTTGCGAAGAAAGATTTTCCTCGCCACCATTCTTGTATTTCTCAAGTATCTCGCGGGTTGCTTCACTTATTTCTTTGCCGTACTGGTCTATGGTCTGGGCATTCTGCCGCATAAAATGCTTCACACGGTCTTCACGTGTCAAAAGCGGAGCGTTGAAGACGATATGCGCAATAATGTCAAAGGTGTCTATGTCCTCCAGATTTTCAATCGCTTTGATAAGCCCAATGTTAACGCGTTTAGCTTCAAGGTCAGCGATAAACTGCTCGCGTTTCTGCGGGTCAATCCAGACAGCACGCAGGTCATCAGAAGAATGAACCGACTGTGCTATCTTTTCCTTTGAGTAGTTGCGATATTCGGCATAAGAGAGCTTCACGCCGTCAAACTCCACCTCAATCTCCTCGTCAATCGTTACCTCAACACCCTTAACGGTAATCTTTTTCGGGGCGGCTTTCCATGGCTTTAGGCGAAACTCATAGGGCATCTCGGCTTCTGAACTATGTGGTTTTAATTTCTTGTTAACTCGCTTGAAATTACCGTGCTCAATGCTTACCCACACTTTGTCATTGGAGGGCAAACCGAAAATCTTAAACGCTCCGTGAGCATCAGTTTTCTCTAGCTTTTCCCAGCGCCCAAGTTTTACTCGTACAATGGCACTGACGATGGGTTCTTCAGTTTTGTTATCAACTGCAATCCCCGCAATCAATTTTTCATAAGGCGGGATTGGTTCTTCTGTAGGTCCATCAGTGCCACCACCACCTTTCACTTCTGGTATATCCCATTCATCAATCAACCGCGTTGCGTTGGTGAAGTCAATAATCCTGAAAAAACCCTTACCCTCAAAAAGACGCGACCCGCGTCCGATAATTTGCTTAAAAAGTACCCGCGAAGCAATCGGGCGCATAAAGACGATGTTCTGAATGTGTGGAATGTCCACCCCAGTTGAAAGCAAGTCCACAGTTGTCGCAATGACTGGCATTGGTCGTTCTTTATCACGAAAGCGCGTCAAATCGTCCTTGTCCTCGGCGACAATACGCGTTGCGTATTCCTCGTTTCCTTTAAGTTCATTGAGCTTGTCCTTCACTGCCTGTGCATGAGCCATATCCGTACAAAATACTATGGTCTTGCCGTATGCATTTGTCTTGTATAATATCTCAATTACTTTCCGGGAAAGTAGGTCTATTTGGTCGGGGATAGTAATAGCCCGTTCATATTCTGACGGCTCATAAAAGTCCTTGACTTGTTCGGGTTCAATATCGTCATCATAAATGACTTCTTCAGCCGCCGATACATTGAGTCCTTCGCGGTACAGGTTGCTTCTGATTTTGTAAATCTTATACGGCACAAGGTAGCCATCTTCAATTGCTTGTCCGAGAGAGTATTCAAACACTGGCTCACCAAAGTATTGGTACACATCTATGTTGTCCTCGCGTTTCGGCGTTGCCGTCATGCCCAGATGTTTTGCATCATTGAAATGCTCAAGAATGACACCCCAGTCGCCAAAACGGGAGCGATGACACTCGTCAATGATGATGAGGTCAAAAAACTCGGGACGGATTTTCTTGTAGAGGTCATTCGCAAAAAGTGTTTGATAAGTTGAAAAGTAAATGCTCCTGTTTTGATTGAAATCGCCGCCCTCTATCTTGCAACGCGCTTCACCAAAGGGTGCAAAATCTCTTCCGTACGCATCATCACGGAGAATAATTCTGTCGCAAAGAAACAAAACGCGGTAAATAGTTTTTGACTTGACTAATTTCCAAACAATCTGAAAAGCCGTGTAGGTCTTGCCCGTGCCAGTGGCCATTGTGAGCAAGGTCGTTTTCTTTCCTTTCGTGATATTCTCAACCACTTTTCTAATTGCCGTGTCTTGATAGGCACGTGGCTTCTGTGAGGCACTGATGTGAAGAGGGTAGGTCAATGCGGTGAGATTATGTTCCCGCAATCCTTTCCACTCAAGGTACGCCTCATACATTTCTTTTGGGGTGAGGTAGTCCGTAACTTCCTCGGTTTTCAAAGTACGGCGGTCGTGAAGATAAATACTCTTACCGTTTGAGATGTAGGCGAACGGGACATCAAGACGCTTTGCATAATCCTGCGCTTGGCTTAAGTGTTTAAGTGGCTCTTTTTCATCTTCCGCTTT
The DNA here is from genome assembly GCA_013331695.1 of Candidatus Woesearchaeota archaeon. Taxonomy (GTDB): domain Archaea; phylum Nanobdellota; class Nanobdellia; order Woesearchaeales; family UBA12501; genus UBA12501; species UBA12501 sp10192u. Next base: position 6,050 of record DUFX01000080.1, on the reverse strand, counting down.
CGCTTCAAGCACGGCAATCGGCACATTGTTTTCTTGAAGCAGGTAGTCGGCGAACTTGTGTGTATTAAGGCGCTTGAACTCTTCGCCCTCAACAAAGAAACGGTCGTCCGCAATAGGATAATTACGAATGATATGTTCCTCTTTCCATCCGTTCTCGTGTATTTGTGGGTCTATGATTTTGACCCTTGTATCATCTTCTGAATAAGGCATATATTTATGTTTGCATTTGGAACGACTGGCTCAATACTGATGAGCGAAATGATGCAAATAACTTTTCTTGTCGGGAAAACAAGTCCGTTAGCTTTTCCTGCTTTTCTTGAATAGCATTTATTTTTGCAACAATCTCTTTTTGTTTGACTAGGTCTGGCTGATTATCTTTCAGGGGTACTTTTATGGGAAGTTTACGGATAAGTGTTTGACTAATGTTTGGCTGTGCCCCGCCAAACGCTTTCTTTACTAACTCATCACGATAAAAATACAGATACCAAAACATATACTCATTCAAAATGTTCTTGTGGGGAGTTATTGCACAAACAGCTTGATTGGTAGAGGCACTTGCACTCAAAATACCCAACTTACCAACAGTCGCACCATACATAGCCATTAGAACTGTCCCCGATGGAAATACTTTTGCATTAGATTTTTTTATTGCGTCCTCCGAGATATGTTCTTCTGAAGATGATAGGGAGCGATTATCGTTCAACTCACCCGATTTCAACCACGAAATATCACCGTTATAATAAGCACTATTAGAACGAGATGGAGTACCTCCGCTCGTTGTATCGCAAACTTCTTCAAGGGAATATGTTTTTAGGTCTTCATCACTAAAAGTAGTCAAGAGTTCTGAATAAGTAGTTTTACTTGTATACTTTTTGTTCAGTTTTATTTTATCAACGCTTTTTGCAATTTCTGAAAAAACTTTATCCAACTTGTCGGCAATCTGTTTCTGCTCTGCGAGGTCGGGCTTACCGTCTTTCGTTGGAATAGACAACTCAACGGTTGCTAGGTTCTTTCGGCTAATACGCTTCCGAGAAGAACCTGTAACCATTTGGTACACCTGTGATTTAGTTTGTTCAGCATTGAGTAAATAGTTGATGTAACGTGGCTCATATTCTTTCTTTAGTCGTAGTATCGTGCAATCAACCGCAGTAATCATTCTGTAAGCAGTTTTTGGAATGATGCACGCTCGTCCTATTGGGTCAGGAAGACGAGAAATAAGTATATCCCCTGCAAAAATCTCGGTGCAGTCCAAACGCTTGAAAGTATCCTCGCTCACAAACCGCTTCATTTCTTTGTCGCGAAAAACGATAACCCCTATATTCCCAGTTTGTACAAGCCAAATGCCTTTTGGAGATTGGTCTTTGCTCTCAATCCAGTTACCATCATCAAAAACGGTTGCGATGTCGGATATTTTTTGTTTTCTCCATTTTGTATTCATAATCATTTTTTTACTACATTACGCAGAGACACGACAACGCTATCTATTTCTCTCTGGTTTTTCTCAATCTCGTCTAATATATTTGTAGGCGCAAGAAGCACATCAACATCAGCGAGTGTTGGATTTTTGGGAGATAGATTATAATTACGCTCTTTGATTGTCTCAATAGGAATAACCCACGAGCTATCTGATATTTCTCGCTTTTTCCATTTCTCAAAAATCTCCTCAAAGCTCGCATCCTGCATTGTCTGTTTTTTTGTAAACTTTCCTTTTACTTCGCCGTACCAGATTTCTTTAGTTGAACCTGTTTTATCAAAGAAAATGAGATTTGTTTTTACTCCTGCACCCATTTGAGCAAACGCACCTTGTGGGAGGGAGATAATACTGTGTACATTGAACTTCTCCAGAAGCTCTTGGCGTATACGAGCCATAGCACCACCTCCAAAAAGAATGTTTCCTTCGGGGAGAATGACACCACAGCGACCACCATTTTTGAGACGCTTCATAATGTACTGAAGGGCGAGACCTTCGGTAGCTCCAATTTGTATAGGGTAGTTACTTTGGACTGACTTGCTTTCTTCTGCACCAAAAGGAGGATTGGTCAGGATTACGTCCATCTTGGCACTCTCTGGCATATTGTGTACGTCCTCCATAAACGTATTGGAGCGTATGAGGTTTGGCACGAGGATATGATGGAGAATAAGGTTCATTGTGCCGATAAGGAACGGCAAGGGTTTCTTCTCCTGTCCGTAAAAAGTTTTTGTTTGAAGTGTGCGCCACGCTTTCACGTCCTTTGCTGACTTTTCATAAAGTTGATTGAAACTCTCCACAAGGAAACCGCCAGACCCAACGAATGGGTCAAAAATAGTTTCGCCGAGTTTAGGGTCAACGATTTTGACCATCAAACGAATGATTGGACGTGGGGTGTAGAACTCCCCAGACCAGCCACCCTCACTACCCATCGCTTGTAGTATTTCTTCATAGACCTGTGAGAGCAGGTTTGTATCTTGAAAGTGATGTTTTTCTATCTTGTCCAAAATCCCGATAATGTCTAGGAGGTTATGCGGTGAGCGGATACGGTTGCCAGAAAGCTCACGGAAAATCTCTCCGATTTTATCCTTCTCACGTGTACCTTTGAGTGATTTGAGATGAGGGAATAGTTTTTGGTTGATGAAATAAATGAGTTCGTCTTTATCTTTCCAATCCTTTTTCGCCCAAGACGACCACTGATACTCCGCGTCAATAACGGGCTTATATTTTCTACCCTCTGCCTCCTCAAGTTCCTTAAGCTGTGCCTCAACACCTTCAAATATCCGCAAGAAAAGCAACCATGAGAATTGCTCTATGTAATCCTTTGCGCCCACGCCGTCATCGCGGCGCAAGATATCACAGACACGCTTGATGTCTGATTTTGTTAGCCCGTCTTTCGTAGGTTCTAACTCTGTTTTCATTTTCATACTCATTTTCANNCGCTCGCTGACAACATTTGTCAAAACTTGGCAAGTTATGTAATATGCCTCCATGGACTTTAGTACGAAGCTAAAAAAGGAAATGGTGAACTTACTGGAAGAGATAAAAGATGTGTTTTTGCTAAAACAGAAAGGTACGGAATGGTTCGCATTTGATACCTTTCCTGATGATAAAACAACCAACTACGATTACGCAATTGGAATGGTGGCTGCACGAGACCGAGAGATTATTTTGCGGAAGCTAGCTGAACTCGGTGTTCTTGAGCTGAAACAAGATAAACGAGAGCCGCGCTCTGAAATACATGAAACCAACTTTCAGTTACGACTGAACAAGAGTAAGTTTACACAGCTGTATGAAGAATTTAAGAAAGTTGCTATCACCAATGCAGCTAGTAACAAGGGGATACTACTTTACCTCGATAGAGAAGGGGGCTTTTGGCTCGACCCAAAGGAGGAGTTTTGCTATTTAATGGACAGAGACAGCGAGCGGCTAAAAATCCTAACTTATCTTGTCGATAATGAGGGATATCGATTGACCGATGAGGTAGCTGAATACATAGGGGGCAAAAACAAGCAAAATGTGCGTTCTGAAATAGGTAAAATTAAGAGGAATATCAAAACATTTCTTCAGTTAAACGATGTCATCCAATCAAAGCCAAGTAGCGGTTACCGAATAAACCCTGTATACAAGGTCATTAAGGTTGGATTCTGAACTATCCTCTTCTCTTGTTGATATCCTCTTTTCAATGCCCTAGACGGGGCATTTTTTCTTTATTGAGGATAGCAAAGGCGGATGTAAAGCACATAGGGTTAACGGATATGCTAGTTCTGTGATGAGCGACACGACAATTGTAGAATTTTGTGCGGTGGTAAAAGAGGAAACGGGGGCTGTTTTAGATAGAGCCACTGCTCAAAAAATACTCGCCGATTTAGTCGGCTACTTTAACTTGCTTGGAAAGATTGCACATAGAGAAAATCTGGATACCAAGGGTCGCACAGTGAGTCCCTTGAATAAAAACCGACTGAATACCTTCTGATGTGTAGATGGAAGTGCCCGCTCTGACTGAACAGCTTGTCAACGGGCGACCTCATCTGCACAGCAGGGGCAACTGTATTGGAAACTTACCGCAGGGAGTTAAAAGGTGAAGTTCCCAATAGGTATCTGGTAAAGAAGAAAAAGAAAAATCCGAATGAGGGAGGCAAAAGCTGTAATAAGAAAATGTCAACAAAACTGAAAATCAAACCGCGAAGGTACACAAAGCAAGTTCGCCTTGGACAAGGTTGGCATTTACTTATTCAGAAGAGAGCCAAAGAAAGACGGCAAACTATTTCCAAGTTTCTTGACGTCATTTGCTATGAATACTTTGGGAGACAGGGCTGGAGAGAAGCAGAAAAATTAGGTAAAAATGTCAACAACCGATGCTATCCGTTCAAAGCAAAAACCGCTACAATTAAACTAAAGCTATGAACGCGAACAAAAAAACTAAAGCTATCATCTACGCCCGGGTTTCATCTAAAGAGCAGGAGGAGACGGGATATTCACTAGAGGCACAGGAAAAGCTACTGAAAGAACACAGCGACAGAAAGGGATTTGAGATAGTCAAAACCTACAAGGTAACGGAGAGCGCAAGCAAGTGGCAGATACGCAAAACGCTTGGCGAGATGCTTACTTTTGCCTGTACGAACAAGGCTGGGATTATTCTATGCGAGAAAATTGACCGCCTCACAAGAAACTTGAAAGACGCGGCAATAATTGACGATTGGGTACATAGTGAAGATGAGCGCGAGGTACATTTCGTCAAAGAAAACTTTGTGCTGAATAACCAAACGCGAGCTCACGAAAATTTTGTGTGGGATATGAAGGTAGCAATGGCTCGCTTCTATACAAACAATCTTTCGGAAGAAGTACGAAAAGGGCAGAAAGAAAAAGCATCGCAGGGCTGGCTTCCGACAAAACCTCCTCACGGGTATAAAACCATTGGCGAGAAGGGACACAAAGTTCATGTTGTTGACGACCTTACCGCGCCACTCATCAAGAAGATGTTTGACCTTTACGCCACTGGAAATTACTCAGTCAAGGCACTCGCCGACAAGATGTACTCGCTCGGCTTGCGAAATAGAAGCGGTAGCAAGATAGGAAAAAGTCGGATGCACGAAATGCTTTCAAATCCTTTTTGCTATGGGAAGTTTCTTTGGAAAGGACAACTCTATCAGGGTAAACATGAACCGCTTGTATCAAAGGATTTATTTGATGAGGTTCAGATGAAACTAAACGGCGGTCGTCCAAGACCCTATTACAACAAACATCACACGGAGTTGCGAGGTAAGGTGTTATGCGGTTCATGCGGAAAGACCGTTACTTGGGAACGACAGAAGGGACACTGGTACGGTGGTTGTAAGCAGTGCAAAGCCCAGTTGGATGAGAAAAAACAGTACATCCGTCAGGAGGACTTGGAAGGGCGATTACTACCTCACCTTGTTGCAGTAGCCCCAAAAAGCGAGAAATTACTCGGAGTACTCACAAAAGCACTCAAAGAAAGTCACAGTGAGGAGATTGAGTATCACGATACGCAGGTACGGGCTATCAATACCAGTCTAGCGCGAGTACAACAGAGAAAGCGAGTAATGTATGATGATAAATTGGACGAGAGAATTACTGCCGACTTCTATGACCAGAAACTCAAGGAGTTCACGACAGAGGAAGAAGGGCTGGTGAGCAATCTGGATAAACTCAAGTCCGACAACACCGAATACTACAAGGTTGGTATTGCCGTTCACGAACTTGCTTTGCGAGCGCGGGACATTTATTTGAGCGAGAAAGCGACTTTGGAGGAACGCCGATTGCTTCTCGCGTATGCCTTTTCAAGCATCTCCGTACTGCAAGGGCGAATAGAGCCAACCTACACGCCTGCTTTCAACTTTTTGGCGGAGTGGATGCCGAGGGTTAATCCAATTCTCGAACCAAGGCAAAACAACCCCAAAACCATTATTTCAAGGGGGGATTTGCACATTTCAACACCAATTTCTTCGTTGGAGCTTTCGGAAGTTCAAAACAATTCTCGAACCTCAAAAAAGCCCTCAGTTAAAGCACGACACGGGCATACTATACCCATTTCACACTCTCTGCTCCCCGGGTAGGACTC